>NZ_JAALDZ010000220.1:0-3857 GCF_014145125.1 Dietzia sp. CQ4
CTGATGCTGTCGCTGCTCGGGGCGTTCGCCGAGTTCGAGAGGGCAATAATCCGTGAACGCCAAGCCGAGGGTATCGCCATCGCTAAGGCGAAAGGCAAGTACAAGGGACGCAAACGCGTCCTGACTGACGAGCAGGTCGACAAGGCCCGGGCCCGCGTCGAGGCGGGGGAGGGGCCGTCGGCGATCGCCCGTGACCTCGGTGTGGGGCGGTCCACGCTGTACCGCGCTTTGCAGCGCGTGCACACAAACTGAAGGGCGGTTCGCGCTGTGGTGCTCGAGTGTCGGACCCCTGCTGTAGCTTGCGAGAACCCAATCTCCGACCAGGAGGGACCAGATGAGTTCGAGCATGTACCGCAGGCAGCTGGAACAAAAGCGCAAGCAGCGACGAGACGCAGAATCCAAGGTGGGGAACTGCAGGACTAAGGAATCGACCGCCAGGGCAGCGGCTGCCAAGGCCCGCGGTGCAGCGGCGGCCACCAAGAGCTCGACCACCATGAAGAGTAAGCTCAGGGAGGCGGAGCGTAAGGATAAAGAGGCGGAAACGGCAGGTAAAGACGCCGCACAGTGGCAGAAGAGAGTGGACAGCTACTCAAAACAGGAGCTGGATCTCCAGGCGAAATTGGAGCGAGCACAAAAGTCAGAGCTTGAGGCGGCGGAGCGTAAGCGCAAGAAGGCAGAGGAAGAGGCTGCGCGTAGGGCTGCTGGCGAAAGGCAGGCGTTCAACTCGCGGCTCAGGCAAGCAGAAGATGCGGTGAACGAGGTAATGCGCTCGGTACCATCGCCGAAAGCGGAAGTGCTCAGAATATTGCTGCTGGGCGCCGCTTCCGAGGGGGACCTGAGGATCGGCCGAGAGCAGAAACGGATTCGAACTGCGGTTGAAGCTGCGCTTCACCGTGATCAGATTCAGTTCGACGCGCGGCCCGCCGCTACTACGGCGGACTTGATGGACGGGATCACTAAGTTCCGTCCCCACGTCGTTCACTTCTCAGGTCACAGCAGCAGTGCTCTCATCGTCTTCGAGAGAGACCGAGATGAGCAGCACGACGGCGTGATAGTGACTGCACAGGCATTCGCCCGAGCCGTGCAAGCCACTGACAGTCCACCCCTGCTCGTTCTCTTGAACTCGTGCAACTCGGCTCCGCAGGCTAACAACCTGGTTGAGGAGAAGATCGTCCCCCTCGCCATTGGGATGGCGGACAGCATTGCCGACACCGATGCCATCAACTACGCCGCACAGTTCTATGCTGCCATCGCCAATGGCCAGTCAGTTCATTCTTCGCATCGAGCAGCTCGGGCGAGTCTTGAGCTTGACGGTCTCGAGGGGTACGAACTCCCTACCTTGGCTTCCGCGGATGGCATAGATCCATCCCAGGTCGTTCTCGTCAAACCGACTGAATAGCGATGCGGTTTTCCTTGCGGGGAGTCTGCTAGCTGTGGCTTAGGGCTGGGCGGTTCATATCGTTGAACTGTGCATACGGCCCCTGCTTCGACTTTACGTAACGTTTGGATATCGGCGGGTGACCCAGCCTGGTCGATTGTCGTACGACCGACCAGGCCGGGCATTGATCGTTAGCTGATCGCGGACAGGAGTTCGGTGCAGGCCTGTTCGCATTTGCGGCAGGCTTCGGCGCAGACGCGACAATGCTCGTGCATGTCCTCGTGCTTCTTACACTCGGTGGCACATTCTGCGCATGCTGTCCGGCATGCCTCGAGCGTGGTCTTGACCGTGGCGAGGTTCTGCCCGGTGCGACGGCTGAGGATTTTGCCAGTGGTTGCGCAGAGATCGGCGCAGTCAAGGTTGAGGCGAATGCAGTTCCGTAGGTCTGCGACCATCTCTTCGGCCAGGCAGGCGTCAGCGCACGAGGTGCAAGTCTGTGCGCATTCGAGACACGCGGCGATGCAGTCGGCAAGCTTCTGCACGTCTATGCCGGAAGCGTCGTTGGGGTGGGTTTCGATCATTGAAGTGATGTGAGACATCGATGTGCTCCCTTCTTCTCCGAGTCGTCGCTGGAGGTGCCCAGCTAACGCCGACGCTACTGATGCGCAGAACTGGCTACAGTCCCTCGGTTCGACCTTCGCAGAATCTTTGTAATAACAAGCGTCCAATACCCGTTGTATCGGCTTTTCGCAGAAGTGCGGATCATTGTGCGGAGCGGTGACGCACGGTGATCCACTGCGCTGTGATGATGACTAGGGCCACGATCGCGGTGATGCCCAGCGTGAGTGGGTCGGACTGCGCCTTGAGCAGGAGGAAGGGTACGAGCACTGCGACGTCGAGGACGATCGCGACCCACGGGATCCACGCCTTGGCATTGACGTCGTCCTTGAGGCGTCGGACGATCCCGTAATGGATGGCGATGTCCATTGCCAGGTACAAGATCGCCCCCAGGGAGGCGATCTGTGACAGGTCGAAGAAGGCTGCCATGAGGATCGCCAGGCCGGCTGTGATGTAGAGCGACTGGTGTCCGCCAGCCCCGGGTAGTCCCGGCACCTGGCCCATGTCGCGGAGCATGTCGTAGAGCTTGGAGACAGAGAACAAGCTCGCGATGAGTCCTGACAGCGTCGCCACCACCGCGATGATCACGGTCAGCGTGACGCCCCAGGATCCGAACATCGGCTTGGCAGCCTCGGCGAGGGCGTAGTCGCGGGCCCCGATGATCTGCGGAACGGTCAGGCTGGCGGTTACTGCGACGGTGATCAACAGGTAGAGGACGGTGCACAGGGCGATGGAGATCATGATGGAGCGGCCGATGTTGCGCTCCGGGTCCCGTAGGTCCGCGCCCTGGTTGGTGATCGTGGTGAAGCCCTTGTAGGCCAGGATGCACAGGGTCACCCCGGCCAGAAAGCCCATCCAGCCGTGCTCCGGTGGGGTGCGTTCGGCGACGGTGAACAGTCGGCCCAGCGAGGACACGCCCGCGGCCAGGATGCCGGCGATCGCCAGCACCGCGATGCCCACGATCTTGAGCGCCGCGGTAGCGGTGGCTGAGCGCTCGACCCACTGGTTGCCCACCAGGTTGACCAGCGCGGCGGCGGCGATGGCGAACACTGCCAGCACCGGCACCCACAGGGAGGAGTCCTGCATGCCGAATGGCCGCAGCACGTAGGTGCCGAAGGTCCGCCCCAGCAGGGACTCGGCGAGGATCATCGACACGTACATGAACAGGGAGAACGTGCCGGCCGCCACCCCGGGCCCGTAGGCGGCTTTGAGCAGCATCGCGATCCCGCCCGAGGACGGGTTGATGGCCGAGTACCGGATGTAGGAGTAGGAACTGAACGCCACTACCACCGCGCCGGCGAGGAACGCCCACGGCACCCAGCCGCCGGCCAATTCCGCGACCTGGCCCACCAGGGCGAAGATGCCGGCTCCGATCATTACCCCGGTTCCCAGCGCGACGGATCCGGTGAGAGTGAGCTTGTCTTGGGACTGTGTGCTGTGGTCCATGCTGACCGCACTACCTTCCTGCCGGTGGGTGGCCGCGTCGGTGGCGATATCGGCGCGAGTGGGGATGTCAGGCGAGTTGCATAGTGGTCAGGCAGGTGAGGTCATCGTCGCCCGTGGAGATCGGAGCCGGCATCTTCGCCCTCGTGGGTCAGGGCAGCGGCGGCAACGAGCGCGATCGCGGCTCGTCTCCGAGTGGAGTGGGTGGTGTTCATCGGATTCATCCTCGTTGCATCGCTGTGATGACGGTGTCCGGGCGGAGGTCGAGACGGCGCAGCAGCTGAGCGTTGAGAGCAACGACGACGGTGGAGGCGGACATGAGGATGGCGCCGACGCCCATGGGCAGTACGAATCCGATCGGGGCCAGGACACCTGCGGCCAGGGGCACGGCGGCGAGGTTGTAGCCGGCGGCCCACCA
>NZ_JAALDZ010000221.1:0-19585 GCF_014145125.1 Dietzia sp. CQ4
GGCCGCTGTCGCCGCCCGTCACGGGGTGGGGCCCGAGGGCGTGCTGTTGCTGGCCGGGGCCTCGGAGGGGTTCCACCTGCTCGCCGACCACGCGGCCCGCCGGGGCCTGCGCGCCGCCGTGCTGCACCCCTCGTTCACGGAGCCGGAGGTCGAACTGCGGCGGGCCGGTGTCGCGGTCGACAGGGTGATCCTGCCCCCGCCGTACCGTCTCGATCCGGCACTCGTACCCGACGAGGCCGACCTCGTCGTCGTCGGCAATCCCACCAACCCCACCTCGGTCCTCCACCCCAGGGCGACCGTCGCGGCGTTGTGCCGCCCCGGTCGTGTGACGGTCGTGGACGAGGCGTTCTGTGATGTGGTGTCCGACGAGGCCGGGCACACCCTGGCCGGCGCCGGGTTGCCCGGCCTGGTGGTGCTGAGATCGTTGACCAAGACGTGGGCGCTCGCGGGACTGCGGGTGGGCTACGCCGTGGGGGATCCGTCGGTTCTGACCGAGCTCGCCGCGGCCCGGCCGCACTGGCCCCTCGGGACGCTGCAACTCGAAGCGATCCGGGCCTGCCTGGGTTCCGTGGCCGACCGCGAGCTGGCGGCGGCACGTGCGCAGGTGGTGGCCGAACGCCGGGCGATGGTGGCCTCCCTCTCCGCCGCGGGGATCACTGTCGTCGTGCCCCCCGACGCGCCGTTCATCCTGGTGCGTACCCCGGACGGGGCGGATCCCGTCGCCTTCCGTGCGGGTCTGGCGCGCCGGGGGATCGCGACCCGCCGCGGGGACACCTTCCCCGGGCTCGACGCCACCCACCTGCGCCTGGCGGTGCGCGACGGCAGGATGGTGGACGGACTCGTCCGCGCGTGGCGGGCGGAGCGGGAAGGGGATCGACGATGACCACCGGTGGGCCCACCCTGGCCGACGTGATCGACCTGCTGGAGCACGCGTACCCGCCGCGGTTGGCCGAGTCCTGGGACCGTGTCGGTCTGGTCGCGGGCGACCCGTCCGCACAGGTCGGGACGGTCGTGGTGGCCGTCGACGCCACCGACGCGGTGGTCGACCACGCGCTCGCCCTGGGTGCCGATCTGCTCCTGGTCCACCACCCGCCCCTGCTGCGGGGGGTGCACTCGATCGCCGCCGACACCCCCAAGGGCCGCCTGCTGCACCGTCTGGTCCTGGGCGGCTGCGCCCTGTACGCCGCCCACACCAACGCCGACTCCGCGCGGCCCGGCGTCAACGACGCGCTCGCCGAGACGCTGGGTCTGAGCCCCGGCAGGCCGCTCGTCCCGACCGGTGACGGCACCGTCGACAGATGGGTGGTGACGGTTCCCGACGACGACGTCGAGGACCTCCTCCACGCGGTCTTCGCCGCCGGGGCCGGCCGGATGAGCGGGTACACCGAGTGCTCGTTCTCCGTGCCGGGCACCGGTCGCTTCCGCCCCGGCGACGGTACGGACCCGACGATCGGCGTGATCGGCGAGCCGGAGCGGGTCTCCGAGACGCGGGTCGAGTTCGTGGCGCCACCCGGACTCAGATCCGAGGTCCGCCGGGCGGTCACGGCCGCGCACCCGTACGAGGTTCCCGCCATGGACGTGCTGATCAACCACGCGGGGCCCGGCCCGGGCCCCGAGGACACCGGTCTCGGTCGCGTCTGCGACCTGGCGGAGCCGATGTCGCTCGCGGAGTTCACCGCTCTCGTGAGTGCCCGGCTGCCGCGGACACGGTGGGGGGTCCGTGCCGCCGGTGACCCGCACACGGAGATCAGGAGGGTCGCGCTGTGCGGGGGTTCGGGCGATTCCCTGCTGGGTGCGGCACGGGCCGCGGGGGCGGATGTGTACCTCACCGGAGACCTGCGTCACCACGTGGTCGACGAACACCTCAGGGAGGGCGGACCGGCCCTGGTGGACGCCGCGCACTGGGCGCTCGAGTTCCCGTGGTGTGCGCAGGCCGCGGCCCTGGTGGAGGAGGGGGTCGGGGTGGCGGCGACGGTGTGCGACCTGCGCACCGACCCGTGGACGGTGGCGTCGGGGGGAGAGGGCGACGGGCGGTAGTCTTGGCCCTCATGAAGGCCGATCCCACCGTCCAGCGTCGACTCGTCGACATCGCCGAGCTCGACCTGCGCCTGGGCTCCCTCGCGCACCGGCGGAGATCACTCCCGGAACAGGGTGTCCTGGACACGCTCGAGGCCGAGCGGCGTGCGGCCGTGGAGTCCGCGGCGCGGGCCCGGATCCACGTGGAGGATCTGGACCGGGCGATCGCCAAGCTGAGCTCGGATCTCGACGCCGTGCGCAGGCGCCGCGCGAACGACGCCGACCTGCTGGCGGCCGGGGGGTTGTCCGACCGGCAGGCCACCGAGCTCGAGTACGAGCTCGGGTCGCTCCACCGCCGCGAGGAGAATCTCGTGGCCGAGCTCTCCGAACTGACCGAGCGCCACGAGGCCGTGGTCGCCGATGTCCGCCACTCCGGGGCGATCATCACCGACCTCGACGCCCGGCTGGGCATGGCCACCACCGTCCGCGACACCGCCCTCGCCGAACTCGAGGACTCCGTGACCGCCACGACCGCCGAACGGGCCCGCCAGGCCGAGGACCTGCCCCCCGATCTCCTCGACCTCTATTCCCGTAGTGCCGCGGAGGCGGGCGTGGGCGCGGCGATCCTCAACGGCGGCCGGTGCTCGGCGTGCGCGATGGATCTCGACCGCACCACGGTGTCCGCGTTCCGGACCGCTCCCGCCGACGAGGTCCTGACCTGCCCGGAGTGCGGCGTGATCGTGGTCCGCACGGACAACTCGTGAGCGGCGGTCCGGGCTGGACGGGGGCCGCCGGGAGGCCCACCCGGATCGTGCTCGCCCGCCACGGCCAGACCCCGCTCTCGGTGGACCGTCGCTATTCCGGCCAGGGCGACCCCGACCTCACCGACCTGGGGGTCGTGCAGGCCGAACGGACCGCCGACCGCCTGGCGCGAATCCCGGAGCTGTCCGCCGTGGTCTCGTCCCCCCTGCGCAGGTGTCTGGGCACGGCCAAGCGCGCCGCCGAGGCGGCGGGGGTCCCACTGGTGGTCGCGGACGACCTCATCGAGACCGACTTCGGGCAGTGGGAGGGCCTGACCTTCTCCGAGGCCGCCGAGCAGGACCCCGAACTGCACGCACGCTGGATGTCGGACACCGCCGTGCCTCCACCCGGGGGCGAGAGCTTCGCCGTGGTCCGCGCCCGGGTCGAACGGGGCCTGCGCCGGATCGTCGAGGAGAGCCCGGGCGGCGTGGTGGCGGTGGTCAGCCACGTCACCCCCATCAAGATGGCGATCCGCGCCGCTCTGGATGCCGGCGACGAGCTCCTCTTCCGGCTCCACCTGGATCTGGCCTCGGTGTCGGACGTGCGCTTCTACCCGGACGGGCCGACGTCGGTGCACCTGGTGAACGACACCTCGCACCTGGACTAGACTCCCCAGGGCGAACGAGTCGGCCGGACGGCCGCGGGCGGGGGAACCGGCGCCATCAGGCGGCAGGGCCCCGGTCCGAGGAAAGTCCGGACTCCACAGAGCAGGGTGGTTGTTAACGGCAACCCGGGGTGACCCGCGGGACAGTGCCACAGAAAACAGACCGCCGCGCCTGCGGGCGCGGTAAGGGTGAAACGGTGCGGTAAGAGCGCACCAGCGCCCCGGGCGACCGGGGCGGCTAGGTAAACCCCACCCGGAGCAAGGTCGAAGGCCGCACCGCCCGCGGTGCGGCTGCGCGGATGGAGTGCAGCGATGCACGGAAGGGCTGCTCGCCCGAGTCCGCGGGTGGACCGCTCGAGGTACCCGGTGACGGTGTGCCCAGATGGATGGTCGTCGCCCTCCGTACGCGGAGGGCACAGGATCCGGCTTACAGGCCGGCTCGTTCGCCCCGGCCCCTCCCCGCGGCCGTCCACGTGACGCCTGTTCGGGGCTGCTGATCGCCTGCGGCCGTGGAGGCCAGCGCGGATATCATTCCGACCATGCCCGCGCCCGCACGCCCGATGAAGCTCCCCGCGCGGTCGGCCGTGCTCAGTGCCCTTCTCGGTGCGCACCCCGCGGAGTCGACGGCGGCGGGCATCGTCGACGTGGCCGTGCGGCTCGGGTTCCAGGAATCGGCCGTGCGCGTCGCCCTGACCAGGATGGTCGCCTCGGGTGACCTCGAGCGGGACCGGGGGGTGTACCGACTCTCGCCCCGTCTCATCTCGAGGCAGGAGCGGCAGGATGCGGCGATCTCGCCCTCCCTGAAGCCCTGGGACCGTCAGTGGTCGATGCAGGTCGTCACGGTTCCGGCCGACGCGGCGACACGTCTGGCGACCCGATCCGAACTGACCGGGCTCCGGTACGCGGAGCTGCGCGAGGGGGTGTGGCTCCGGCCCGCCAACCTCGACGTCGTCCGTTCTGATGCATTGACGGCCAGGTCGGAGGAGTTCTCCTGTGTCCCCGCCGGCGACGTCGACGCCCTGACCTCACGCCTGTTCGACCCCGCGGGATGGGCACGCGACGGAGCGGCCCTTCTCGCCGCGGCCGAACGCGCCGACGAGATGTCCACGCGTTTCGAGGTGGCGGCCGCGACGGTCAGGCACATCCTGCACGACCCGCTCCTCCCCGCGGAGCTGCTGCCCGCCGACTGGCCCGGTGAGCGTCTCCGCGAGTCCTATCAGCGATTCCGTACCGATTTCGGCCGCTTCGCGAACGGCGTCCTGGGCGCGGGCACCTGACCGTGCGGGATGCGGTCCGGTCCGGGCGGATCGATGACTATTACACTCTAGATCTGACCGCAGGAGTTATGTAATACTCCGTCCATGGTGACGCACACGGTGACAAACCAGGTCCCGCCCCTGGTGGGGTACGACGCTGCCGAGCAGCCGGTGATCCTGGAGGCGCTCTCCCGGGCCGGGGCGGGACACGCGGTGGACGAACTGCACGAGGTCGGACGACTCGCCGGGTCCGCCGACGCCCTCGAGTGGGGCGACCGCGCGGAGGCCAACCCTCCGGTCCTCCGGACGCACGATCGGTACGGGAACCGGATCGACGAGGTCGACTACGATCCGGCCTACCACGAGCTGATGCGTCGCGCCGTCGGGTTCGGTCTGCACGGCGCCCCGTGGGTGGACCCCAGGCCCAACCCCCATCTGGTGCGCGCGGCCAAGACGAGTGTGTGGGGGCAGACGGACGCGGGTCACGGGTGTCCGATCTCGATGACCTACGCGGTGGTGCCGGCCCTACGCCGCGCTCCCGACCTCGCCGCGACGTTCGAACCGCTGCTGACGAGCGCCCACTACGACCCGGTTCTGGCCCCGCCGGCCACCAAGCCGGGTCTGACGGCCGGGATGTCGATGACCGAGAAGCAGGGCGGGTCGGACGTCCGCGCCAACACCACCCACGCGACCCGGAACTCCGACGGGACGTACTCGATCACCGGGCACAAGTGGTTCACCTCCGCACCGATGTCCGATCTCTTCCTGGTCCTCGCGCAGGCACCGGGTGGGCTCACGTGTTTCTGCGTCCCGCGGGTCCTGCCCGACGGCTCGCGCAACCCCTTCCTGCTGCAGCGTCTCAAGGACAAGCTCGGCAACCGGTCGAACGCCAGCAGCGAGGTCGAGTACGACCAGACGACCGGCTGGATGGTCGGGGACGAGGGCCGGGGCGTCGCGACGATCATCGAGATGGTCAACATGACCCGACTCGACTGCACACTCGGTACCGCCACGGGCATGCGGGTCGGGGTCGCGAACGCCGTCCACCACGCGATGCATCGCCGGGCCTTCGGGGCGGCCCTCGTCGACCAGCCGCTGATGCGCAACGTGCTGGCCGACCTCGCGGTGGAGGCCGAGGCGTCGACGACGGTCGCGCTCTGGCTCGCCGAACTCACCGACCTGGCCGACGCGGGAGACCGGGAGGCCGACGCCCTCCGACGGATCGGCCTCGCCGTCAGCAAGTACCACGTGTGCAAGCGCGGACCGATCCACGCGGCGGAGGCCCTGGAGTGTCTGGGCGGCAACGGGTACGTGGAGGACTCCCGGATGCCGAGGCTCTACCGGGAGGCTCCACTGCTGTCGGTCTGGGAGGGCTCGGGCAACGTCGCGGCTCTGGACGTGCTGCGGGCCATGGCGAAGCAGCCGGAGACGGTCGAGGCGTTCCTCGGGGCCGTCTCCTCCGCCCGCGGGGCGGACTCCCGACTGGACGGCGCCGTCGATCGCCTGGGCGGGACGTTGACCGCCGTCGCCGCCGGGCGGCCCGAGGAGGCGCAGTACGTCGCGCGCCGGGTGGTCGGGGACATGGCGATGATCCTGCAGGGCTACCTGCTGCTCCGCCACGGCCACCCGGCGGTCGCAGACGCCTTCCTCGTCAGCAGGCTGGGGGCCGATCGCGGGGATGTCCTCGGCACGCTGCCGACCGGCGTGGACACCTCCGCGATTCTCGACCGCGTCACCCCGAAGGTCGGGTGAGGGCCGTGGAGAACGTCCCGGGCGTGACGGTCTCGATTCAGGGTCCGGTGACCGTGATCGGCATCGACCGACCGGACGTCCGCAACGCCGTCGACAGGCCCACCGCGCAGGCGCTCGCCGACGCGTTCCGGGCCTTCGACGCGGACCCCGGCTCCTCCGTGGCCGTGCTGCACGGCGAGAACGGGACCTTCTGCGCAGGTGCCGACCTCAAGGCGATCGCGGGCGACGCGGGGAACCGGGTCGCCGCGGACGGGGACGGTCCCATGGGGCCGACGAGGCTCCGACTGGGCAAACCGGTCATCGCTGCCCTGTCGGGCCACGCGGTGGCCGGCGGCCTCGAACTCGCCCTGTGGGCCGATCTGCGGGTCGCGGAGGAGAGCGCGGTGCTGGGCGTCTTCTGCCGCCGCTGGGGAGTGCCGCTCATCGACGGCGGGACCGTCCGCCTGCCGCGACTGATCGGGACGAGCCGCGCGATGGACCTCGTGCTCACCGGCCGCCCGGTGAGTGCTTCAGAGGCCTTGGACATCGGCCTGGTGAACCGGGTGGTGGCCGACGGCACGGCGTTGACGGCAGCCATCGACCTGGCCACCGAGATCTCGCGGTTCCCCCAGGAGTGCATGCGACGGGACCGGCTGTCGCTGCTGGAACAGGAGGGCCTCGACGAGGAGGCGGCGATCAGGAACGAGTATGACCACGGCCTGATCTCGCTGCAGGCCGGGGCGGTCGCGGGCGCGGCGCGGTTCGCCGACGGAGCCGGGCGTCACGGCTCCTTCGGACCGGCACAGGCCACAGAGGAGACGGGCAGATGAACACCGATTACCGCACCCTGACCTACGAGGTGACCGGGGCGATCGCCCGGATCACCTTCGACCGCCCCGAGCACGGTAACGCCATCACGAGCGACACCCCGATCGAACTCGCGTCCGCCGTCGAGCGCGCCGACCTCGACCCGGCGGTCCACGTGATCCTCCTGTCCGGGCGAGGGAAGGGGTTCTGTGGCGGCTACGACCTGTCGATCTTCGCCGAGGGGATGGCCCGCGACGCAGGCGACCCATCCGACCAATCCGACCCATCCGACGCCTCCGGCGAGGCCGGCGGATCCGTGCTCGATCCGGGCGTCCAGGCCCGCAACCACGACCCGCGCGTCACGTGGGACCCGATGGTCGACTACGCGATGATGAGCCGGTTCAACCGCGGATTCTCCAGCCTCCTGCACGCGAACAAACCGACCGTGGCCAAGTTGCACGGATTCGCGGTGGCGGGCGGCACCGACATCGCGCTGTTCGCCGACCTGATCGTCTGCGCCGACGACACCCGGATCGGGTACCCGCCCGCCCGGGTCTGGGGAATCCCGGCGTCCGGGATGTGGGCGCACCGGCTCGGCGACCAACGCGCCAAGCGCCTGCTGTTCACAGGCGACCTCATCACGGGGCGGCAGGCACACGAGTGGGGGCTCGCGATCGACGCACCTCCGCCGGAGGAACTGGACGACCGCACCGAGGACCTCGTCGGGCGGATCGCGCGGATGCCGGTCAACCAGCTCGTGATGGCCAAGCTGGCGTTGAACAGCGCCCTGCTGGCCCAGGGGGTGGCCAATTCAGGCATGATCAGCACCGTCTTCGACGGGATCGCCCGCCACACCCCGGAGGGATACGCCTTCCAGGCGAGGGCTGCGGCCGACGGCTTCCGGGAGGCGGTCCGGCGGCGAGACGAGCCGTTCGGTGACGCCAAGCCCCATGCCGGGCCCGGGGACTCGGCGACGACACGCCCGTAACCGGGGAATCCCGGACCCCGCCGCGAGTAGGCTCGGGACACAGGAACGCCGAGCGAACCCGGGAGGTCCGTCGTGACGGAAGAGCAGTGGTATTACGACATCGCCCTGGGCAAGGCGGTCCAGGGGAAGGTGACCAACTGGGACAACCGCATGGGTCCCTACGCCACCCGCGGTGAGGCGGAGGCGGCGCTGGCCAAGGCGAAGTCCCGCAACGAGGCGTGGGACGCCGAGGACGAGAAGGACTGAGACCGGGAGCGCTGAGACCGGCCGGACTCAGCCCCGGGCGCCCCACCGGGAACCCCGTGGGGCGCCCGTCGGGGCCGGGCGGCACTGCTCGCCGCCGCCCTATTTCTTGGTGCTCTTCTTCTTCCGCCGTCGCGCCGCGCGCCGGGACTCCGACAGTTCGCGGTAGGCCGCGGTGACGGTGGCCGCGTCGTTCTCGAACCCGTCGAGCGCGCGCTCGGAGAATCCGCGTTCGTGCTCATAGAGCACCCCGAATCCGAACGTCGACTCGCCCGCGGACTCCGCCCGCCTCGCGATCCGCCGGATCCACCTCCGGGCGGTCACGCTGTCCTGGACGTCTCCGAGCACCGTGTGCAGTCGCTGGCAGGCGGTGCGTAGCGGGGCGACGGTCAGCCCGTCCGACTCCCGTAGGGCGCCGACGTTGCGCCGCAGGGCCTTGGCGCGCTTGCGGACGACGTGGGTCAGCTCCTCCCGCTGGGCCAGGGTCAACTCGAGCGACTCGAGGTCGCGTTCGGTGCGGGTGCGGGCCTTGGTGAACTTGGCGAACTGCCGGTCCACCCCACGCAGGATCATGTCCTCGGCCTCGCGCCTGCGCTTCTTCGAGGTCGGTCCCGGCACGGACCCGTCAGACGACCCGGCGACCTCGGGCCCGGTGCCGGCGAGCTCGACGAGCAGGTGGAGCCGGTCGAGCAGGTCGAGGTACCGCTCGGAACCCAGTGCGGCCGTCACCCGCGCGCCGGCCCGCCGCTCCTCCGCCCCGAGCTCGACGCGGAGCCGCTGCCTGGTCAGCGTGCTCACCACGTCCTCCGGGTACCCGGCCGCCAGCTCCCCGAGCCGGTGGTCGACCACCTGGATGTCGCGCACCTTGCCCAGGACCGCGGCGAGCACCTTGAGCTCCTCGAGCACCGCGGCCAGGTCGACGTCCGTGTGTCCGGTCTCCGCCTCGAGCTCCTCGGCGAACGAGCTGATCGTGCTGCGGAGACCGCGGACCGCCACCCGCATCTGATGGACCCCCACCATCGTCACGCGTCGGGCGGCCGGGTCGTGGTCGAGTACCCGGTGGAGGTCCTCGCGCAGGGCGTCCCTCACGGCGGAGACGCCCCTGTCCGGAGGGTCGGGGAGGGGGCCGATGGCGCGGGCGAGTTTGGACGACGACGACGAGGTCGTGGCCCCCGCCGAGGTGCACGCGGTGGCGACGGCGGCGAGATGGTCCCGAGCCCGGGGCTGCGACGGATCGACCAGTTCGACCTCCCACTCCCGCCAGTCCCCGGCGGCGCCTGCGGTTGCGCCCTCGGCGACGAGGGAATCCGTCGTGACGTGGTCGTCACAGAACTCCACGACGGCGGTCCCCTCGCCGTCGCGCAGGAGCACGACGTGCCTCCGGTTGTCCACGCGGGCCACGGGCGCGAGAGGTCTGCGGCGGACCAGTCCCGCCACCGCGGCGACGAACTCGTCGGGGACGTCGTCTCCGTGATCCAGCGGGAGCCGCAGCTCCACCCGTCCCGCCTCGGACGGGAGTTTGAGGTGCCACCCCGCGTCGTCACCGCCGGTGCGGCGTCTGAGCGTGACCTTGTGGCGGGTGAGGGAGAGGTCGGCGGTGTCGTAGTACGTGGCGGAGAGCTCGTGCACCACCGGGTCGTCCGCCACCAGCGGGGCGAATGCGCTCGCGGCGGGGACCGGGGTGTCGGGCCCGACCTCGAACTTGCTCTCGATCTCCACCGTCTCGCTGATCGTCATGGACTGGTTGTATCAGGCCCGGGTGAACACGGCGTCCCCCTCGTCCCGACCGGCCCGCCACTCCTCGGACTTACTTGCGGGTAAGATCCCAGTGGTTCCGATCACATGCTCGTCGTTGGGAGAAGAAGTGGATCAGCCGACAACCGTCGACGTCCTCGTCGTGGGGGCCGGTTTCTCCGGTCTCGGGGCGGCCATCAGACTCGCCGAGGACGGAGTCGACGACGTGATCGTGGTCGAGCGGGGTTCCGACGTGGGCGGCACGTGGCGGGACAACTCCTACCCGGGGGCGGCGTGCGATGTGCCCTCCCACCTGTACTCCTACTCTTTCGCCCTCAACCCGGGGTGGTCGCGAGCGTTCTCCCCGCAGGGCGAGATCTACGACTACATCCGCCGCGTCACCCACGACACCGGCGTACGGGAGAAGATCAGGTTCGGCGTGGAGGTCACCGCCGCGCGCTTCGACGAGACCCGCGGTCGGTGGGCGGTGAGCACGACGGCAGGGGAGTACGACGCGAGGGTCCTGGTCCTGGGGGTCGGCGCGCTGTGCGAACCCCGGCTCCCGGAGATCGACGGGATCGACGACTTCGCCGGCCCCGTCTTCCACACGGCCCGCTGGGACCATTCGGTGCCCCTGGCCGGTCGACGCGTCGCGGTGATCGGTACCGGCGCCTCCGCCGTCCAGGTGGTGCCGTCCATAGCCCCGACCGTGGAGCATCTGGACGTCTATCAGCGCACCGCTCCCTGGGTTCTGCCCCGGATCGACCGGGAGTACCCGGGGTTCGAGAGGGCCCTCTACCGCAGGGTCCCCGGTCTCCAGCGCGCCGTCCGGGCGCTCCAGTACACCAGCCGCGAGTTCCAGGTGGTGGGACTGACCCGGACCCGTGCGGCCCTCGCCCCGATCAAGGCGATCGGGCGCGCGCACCTGGCCCTGTCGGTGCGCGACCCGGGTCTCCGGCGCAAGCTGACCCCGAACTTCGAGATCGGGTGCAAGCGCATCCTGCTGTCCAACACCTGGTACCGCGCGTTGACCCGGCGGAACGTCGACGTGGTGACCACTCCCATCAGCCGGGTGACCGAGGGCGGGATCGTCACCTCGGACGGCGCCGAGCACCCGGCGGACGTGCTGGTGGTGGCCACCGGGTTCCACGTCACGGACTCCCCGTTCTTCGAGCGCGTCCGGGACGCGGCAGGCCGGACCCTCGCGGACAAGTGGGCGAGCGAGGGGATGGAGGCGTACAAGGGCACCACGGTCGCGGGGTACCCCAACCTCTTCGTCCTGATGGGTCCCGCGACGGGTCTCGGTCACTCGTCGATGATCTACATGATCGAGTCCCAGCTGAACTACCTGGTGGACGCGATCCGCAGCATGCGCGACCGCGGTCTGCAGACGGTGGAGGTCCGCGAGGCGGTCCAGAACGCCTACAACCGCGAACTCCGCGAGAACACCGGGGAGACCGTCTGGGTGACCGGCTGCAAGAGCTGGTACCTGGACGCCAAGGGCAACGCCCCGGCCGTGTGGCCCGATTTCACCTTCTCCTACCGCAACCAGACGAGGGAGTTCGACCTGAGCGCCTACCGCCGGACCGCGATCGACGAACCCGCCGCGGTGCCGACCGGGCAGGGGGCACTCCGGTGAGCGCCCCGATCGGAAAGGCGATGGCGGCGCTGGGTGGGCTGACCGCCCGCCGTCCCCGCTGGCGGATGGACGGCAAGGTCGTCGTCATCACCGGTGCCGGTTCCGGCATCGGTCGCGAACTCGCACGTGAGGCGGCGCGCCGGGGAGCCCGGTTGGCGCTGAGCGACGTCGACGTCGACGGACTGGCCGAGACGGTGGGGCTGGTGGAGGCGGAGTCCTCGGTGGAGGTGCACTCCGACCGGCTCGACGTCACGGAGCAGGCCGCCCTCGCGGAGTACGCGGGCCGGGTGGTCGACCAGTTCGGCGTGGTCAACCTCGTCGTCAACAACGCCGGCATCGCGTTCACCGGGTCGGTCGAACAATCCGGGTACAAGGACATCGCCCGGGTGATGGACGTGGACTACTGGGGGGTCGTCCACGGCACGAAGGAGTTCCTGCCGCACCTCATCGCCTCCGGGGACGGGCACATCGTCAACATCTCCAGCATCTTCGCGATCCTCTCGGTGCCCACCCAGAACGCCTACAACGCGGCCAAGGCCGCGGTGCAACAGTTCACCGAGTCCCTGCGGATGGAGATGCTCGCCGCCGGCCACCCGGTGGACGTCACCTGCGTCCACCCCGGGGGCATCAGGACCGCGGTCGCCAGGAGCGCCGGCGCGGCCGAGGGCCTGGACAGCGCGACCTTCGCCACGATCTTCGACGCCAAGTTCGCGCGCACGGAGGCGTCGACGGCCGCGCGTGTGATCCTCGACGGCGTCGAACGGCGCCGAGCGAGGGTGCTGGTGGGCCCGGACGCGTACGTGATCGACGCGCTCGTCCGGTTGTTCCCGTCCGGCTACCAGAAGGGCACGGTGGCCGTCTCCCGCCACTTCGGGGTGATCTGACCCGACCATCCTCGCCGGGGTGGGAGGCGGGTTCAGGGTCGGAAGTGGTCGGTGGCCTCGAGCAGGTGATGTGTGGTGCCCGGTTCGGCCATCGCGTGCCCGGCGTCGGGGACGATGTGCAGCTCGGAGCCCGGCCAGGCCGCGTGCAGTTCCCACGCGCTCGTGACCGGGCAGACCACGTCGTAACGCCCGTGGACGATCACCGCGGGCAGGTGAGAGATCCTGTCCATGCGGTCCAGGATGGCGCGGCCGTCGAGGAACGCGTCGTTGACGAAGTAGTGGTTCTCGATGCGGGCGAAGGCCAGGGCGAACCTGTCGGCCTCGTCGTCGTCCCCGGTCCCGGGACGGGGGAGCAGCGTGGACGTCGTGGTCTCCCACCTCGTCCACGCTCGCGCTGCCCCGATCTCGATCGCCGGATCACCGCAGTGCAGGAGGCGGTGGTAGGCGGCCACGTGGTCGAAGCCCGCCCGGTGGACCGCGTCGGCTCCCTCGGCGGCCACGAGCGGCGCGAGGTAGCCCTCCCACGCGTCGGGGAAGAGGTGGGCGGCGCCGCCCCGGTAGAACCAGTCGATCTCCGACGGCCGGCAGAGGAAGATCCCTCGCAGGACCAGGCCGCGGACGCGATCCGGGTGCTCCTGCGCGTAGGCCAGCGCGAGCGTCGTCCCCCACGAGCCGCCGAACACGAGCCAGCGCTCGATCCCCAGGGCCTCGCGCAGACGCTCGAGGTCGGCGGTGAGATGCCACGTGGTGTTGACGGCGAGGTCCGCGCCGTCGGCGACGTGCGGCGCACTCCGGCCGCAGCCGCGCTGATCCACCAGGATGATGCGGTAGGACGCGGGGTCGAACATCCGGCGGTGCTCCGGGGTGGTCCCGCCGCCGGGACCGCCGTGGACGAACAGCACGGGGGAACCGTCCGGGTCTCCCGAGCACTCCCAGTAGAGGTGCTGACCGTCGCCCACGTCGAGCGTGCCGGTCTCGTACGGCTCGATCCGCGGGTACGGGGTGCGGAGCGTGGTCTGCTGGCTCATCGAGGCTGACGGCGCCGTCAGAAGGAGTGGTCCGGGCCGGGGAACTCGCGCGAACGGACCTCGTCGCCGTACTCCCGGGCGGCGTCGCGCAGCGTCTCGGCGAGCCGGGCGTAGCGCTTGACGAACTTGGCCGTCCGTCCGGTGCCGTGGCCCGCCATGTCCTGCCACACCAACACCTGCGCGTCGCACCCGTTCCCGGCGCCGATGCCGACCGTGGCGATGTCCAGCTCCGCGGTGACCTCGCGGGCGAGGTCGGCGGGGACCATCTCCATGACGACGGAGAAGGCCCCGGCCTCCTGCACGGCGCGGGCGTCGGCCCGCAGCTCGTCGGCGGCGTCCCCCCGCCCCTGGACGCGGAAGCCCCCCAGGCCGTTGACCGACTGGGGGGTGAAGCCGATGTGGGCCATCACGGGGATCCCGGCGTCCACGATCGCCCGGATCTGTGGGGCCATCCGCACGCCGCCCTCGAGCTTGACGGCCTGGGCGCCGCCCTCCTTCATCATCCGCGTGGCGGCGGCCACGGCCTGCACCGGGGAGGCCTCGTAACTACCGAACACCAGATCGGCCACGACCAGTGCCTTCGGCGCCCCCCGGGTCACGGCCCGCACCAGCGGGATCATCTCGTCCTCGGTGACGGGGACCGTGGTGTCGTACCCGTAGACCACGTTGGCCGCCGAGTCCCCGACCAGGAGGACCGGGATCCCGGCCTCCTGGAACACGCGCGCGGAGACGAAGTCGTAGGCGGTGAGCATCGGCCAGGGTTCCCCCGCGGCCTTGAGTTCGGCCAGGTGGTGGATCCGGGTCACCCGCGTCAGGCCCCGGGGTCCGGCGTCCGGGGTGCCACCGGAACCGTAGACCGGGGTGTCGGGGTTGTCGCTCATAACGGTGTGGCCTTCCTTCGGTGACCTCGAGGCCGGCGGGATGGCCGGTCCCCGGGTGGACAGGGGGCGGTGACGGACGCGGCCGTCGCCGACGAGTGTGCCACGAGCCGGGCGGCGTGGCTCGGCAGGCCATGGGGCGGGAGGCCCACGGGCGGGGGCCCAGGTGGGCGTGTCGGGGACCCGATGTCACACGCTCGTAACACGACAGGCACTAGGTTGGACGGCATGAACCGCCAGCAGGAGTACGTTCTGAGGACCTTGGAAGAGCGCGACATCCGGTTCGTCCGGCTCTGGTTCACCGACGTTCTCGGGACCTTGAAGTCAGTGGCCGTCGCCCCGGCAGAGCTCGAGGGGGCGTTCGGGGAGGGGATCGGCTTCGACGGCTCCGCCATCGAGGGGTTCTCGCGGGTGTCGGAGGCGGACACGGTCGCCAAGCCCGACCCCTCGACGTTCCAGGTCCTGCCGTGGGCACACGCCGACGGTGGCCAGCACTCGGCGCGCATCTTCTGCGACGTCTTCAACCCCGACGGCAGCCCGAGCTGGGCCGATCCGCGCCACGTGCTGCGCCGCCAGCTCAACAAGGCCGCCGACCTCGGCTTCTCCTGCTACGTGCACCCGGAGATCGAGTTCTTCCTCTTCAAAGACCTCGACACCAACGGTGCCGAGCCGGTTCCGACGGACAACGGCGGGTACTTCGACCAGGCCGTGCACGACTCCGCCCCGCACTTCCGGCGTCACGCGATCGAGGCGCTGGAGGCGATGGGCATCTCGGTGGAGTTCTCCCACCACGAGGGGGCACCGGGGCAGCAGGAGATCGACCTGCGCTACGCCGACGCACTGAGCATGGCGGACAACATCATGACCTTCCGCTACATCGTCAAGGAGGTGGCCATGAACAACGGGGTGTGGGCGTCGTTCATGCCCAAGCCCCTCCGGGACCACCCGGGTTCGGCCATGCACACGCACATGAGCCTGTTCGAGGGCGACACCAACGCGTTCCACGACGCGGACGACGAGTACCAGATGTCCACCACGGCGAAGTCGTTCGTGGCGGGCATCCTGCGTCACGCGCCGGAGTTCTCGGCCGTCACCAACCAGTGGGTCAACTCCTACAAGCGGCTCATCGGCGGCGGCGAGGCCCCCACCGCCGCCACCTGGGGCCGCGCCAACCGCTCGGCGCTGGTGCGGGTCCCCATGTACACGCCCAACAAGGCCTCCTCGCGGCGCATCGAGGTGCGGAGCCCGGACTCGGCGTGCAACCCGTACCTCGCGTACGCGGTGATGATCGCCGCCGGGATCAAGGGCGTCCAGGAGGGCTACGAGCTGCCGCCGGAGTCCGAGGACGACGTGTGGACCATGAGCCGGCGCGAGCGACGTGCGATGGGCTACACGGACCTACCGGGGAGCCTGGAGCAGGCCCTCGACGCCATGGAGGAGTCGGAGCTCGTCGCCGAGGCGCTCGGCGAGCACGTGTTCGAGTTCTTCCTGCGCAACAAGCGGCGTGAATGGCGGGAGTACCGCAACGAGGTGACCCCGTACGAGCTCCGCAACTACCTCGCGTTGTGACCGGACGGTCGAGGTGAGCATGGATTCGTCGCGGTCCAGGGTGCCCAGCCCGGGCAGGCTCGGACTGCTCGACCAGCGCGCCGGGGACTGGTTGGACTACCTGGGGTGGACCGACGAGGACGCGGTCCCGATGCTGTGGGCGCTCTCGCGCTCGCCCGACCCGGACCTCGCCCTGGGGGCGCTGGTCCGGCTCAGGGAGGCGCTGGCCGCCGAGGCGCAGGACGGCGGACCGACCACGGGTGGTGCGACCGCGGACGCCGGCGGGGACAGCGGTGTGGCCGCACTGGACTCGGCGCTCCGATCGGATCTCCGGTTGCGCGGACGCCTACTGGGACTGCTCGGCTCGTCCAGCGCGCTCGGGGACCATCTGGTCGCGCAGCCCACCCGCTGGGCGCTGCTCCGGTCGCCGCTGCCCTCCCGTGAGGACGTCCTGGCGGACATGCTGGGGGTGGTCGACGCCGTGCCCGAGGAGCCCGTCGAGGGCGCGCCCGCACCGTCCCAGTCCGCCGACCTGCGCAGCGTGGGAACCTATCGCGCCGCGGTCATCGGCGGCGCCGCGGTCAACGTGCTCCGGTCGGCCTACCGCGACCACGTGGCGCTCCTGGCCGCCCACGACGTGGCGTCCACGGTCGAGGACGAGCCGGTGCTGCGGTTCGCCGAGGTGGGTCGTCGCCTCGCCGATCTCGCGGACGCCGCGCTGACCGCCGCGCTCGCGGTGGCGGTCTCCACGGTGTACCCGGATTCGCCCATGCCCTGTCGCCTCGGCGTGGTGGCCATGGGCAAGGGCGGGGCCCGCGAACTCAACTACATCTCCGACGTGGACATCATCTTCGTCTCCGAACCCGCGGACGCCAAGACCGGTCGGGTGGCCGGGGAGATGATGCGCATCGGCTCGATGGCCTTCTTCGAGGTGGACGCCGCCCTGCGACCCGAGGGCAAGTCCGGAGAGCTGGTGCGGACGCTGGAGTCGCACGAGGCCTATTACAGGCGGTGGGCCAAGACGTGGGAGTTCCAGGCGCAGCTCAAGGCCCGGCCGATGACCGGCGACCTGGCCCTGGCCACCGAGTACTACGACACCGTGCACCCGCTGGTGTGGACGGCCTCCGAGCGGGACGACTTCGTGCACGACGTCCAGGCCATGCGCCGGCGGGTGGAGGAGAACGTCCCCGAGCCGCTCCGGGAGCGCGAGCTCAAGCTCGGGCGTGGGGGCCTGCGCGACGTGGAGTTCGCGGTCCAGCTCCTGCAACTGGTGCACGGTCGCACGGACGAGGAGCTGCGTGTCGCCAGCACGGTGGACGCGCTCGGGGCGCTCCGGGCGGGGGGATACATCGCGCGGGAGGACGGCGCCAACCTGGTGGCCGCCTACGAGTTCCTGCGACTTCTCGAGCACCGTCTCCAGCTCCAGCGCTACAAGCGCACCCATCTGCTCCCGGAGGACGGCGACCGGGAGGCGTACCGCTGGCTCGCCCGCGCCGCCCACATCCGGCCCAGCAGTCGGCACGACGCCGCGGAGGTCCTGCTCGAGCAGCTCCGTCAGGTCCGCAGCCGGGTGCGCAGGCTCCATTCCAAGCTGTTCTACCGCCCGCTGCTGGACTCGATCGCCGCCTACGACGCGGAGGCCCTGTCCCTGAGCTCCGAGGCGATGGAGCGGCAGCTGGCGGCACTGGGGTTCGGCGCACCGCGCCACGCACTCGGGCACCTCCGGGCCCTGGCCGGGCAGAACAACCGCCGCGGCCGGATCCAGGCGCTGCTCCTGCCCGCCTTCATGGAATGGCTCGCCGACACCCCGGACCCGGACGCCGGGCTGCTGGCCTACCGCAAGCTGTGTGAGGAGCACCAGGACGTCACCTGGTTCCTGCGCATCCTGCGGGACGACAGCATCGTGGCGCGCCGCCTGGTGACGGTGCTGGGCACCTCCGCGTTCGTCTCCGAACTCCTGCTCCGCAACCCCGAGGTGATCCCGGAGCTGACCGACGGCGCCGAGGGGCCCGTGCTCGTGGCCTCCAAGGTCTCCGACATCGCCTCCGCGCTGTCCGCCTCGGCGTCCCGTCACCGCACCCCCGAGAAGGTCATCGCCGCGGCGAGGTCGCTACGCCGGGCCGAGCTGGCCCGGATCGGCGCCGCGGACGTCCTGGGGTTGGTCTCCGTGCCGGAGGTCGGCAAGCGCCTGTCCGCCGTGTGGCGGGCGGTGCTCGAGGCGTCCCTCGCGGCCGTGATGAGGGACATGGCTCCCGAGGGCCAGGCGCCGCCGGCCCGACTCGCGTACATCGGGATGGGGCGGCTCGGCGGGGACGAGTTGTCGTACGGATCCGATGCGGACGTGATGATCGTGTGCGATCCGGTGGAGGGCGTCGCCGAGGACGTCGCCGTCAGGTGGGCCGTCCAGGTGGCCGAACGGGTGGGCAGGCTGCTCTCCTCGCCGTCGTCGGACCCCCCGCTCGACCTCGACGCCGACCTTCGACCGGAGGGCCGCAACGGACCACTGGTACGGACGCTCGCGTCCTACCGCGCCTACTACTCCAAGTGGGCCGAGACGTGGGAGCTGCAGGCCCTGCTCCGGGCCGCGTTCGCGGCGGGGGATCGCGACCTGGGCCTGGACTTCCTGCACATGATCGACGAGTTCCGTTACCCGGCGGACGGGGTGCCGCCCAAGGTGGTGCAGGAGATCCGGCGGATGAAGGCGCGGATCGACACCGAGCGTCTGCCCAGAGGGGCCGACCCGGCCACGCACACCAAGCTCGGGCGCGGTGGCCTGGCGGACGTCGAGTGGTGCGCGCAGTTGCTCACGATGCAGCACGCGGCGCGGGTGCCGGGCCTGCACACCACCTCCACCCTGGAGGCGCTCGAGGCCGCGGCCGCCGCGGAGTTGCTCTCGGAGGGCGAGCGTGAGGCGCTGGTGCAGTCGTGGCTCATGGCCGCCCGCGCCCGCAACGCCCTGGTCCTGGCCCGCGGCAAGGCGGTCGACCAACTCCCCGGTCAGGGCAAGATCCTGGCGGCCGTGGCCAGCATCTGCGCAGGGTCCTCCGACGGCGCGGAGTTCCTCAACCAGTACCTCCGGGTCACCCGCCTCGGCCGCAAGGCCGTCGACCACGTCTTCTGGGGTGAGATCTGAGGCGTGTTCCGGGGTCGGACCAGGGTTGTCACCGATGCGCTCCGGGGCCGCGCGCCGATACCCTGGGGTCATGGCTGTGAAGATGAACCTCACCCTCACCCTCGACGGCGTCACCTACGGTGAGCTGTACGAGTTCGTCGACGCGGTCCGGGCGGCCGGCGTGCCCGCCGACGAACGCGTGCGCTGTCTGGGGTCCGACGATATGGGCGACCGCTTCGAGGTGGAGCTCGGCCCGGACCTGCGCCGGTCCGGGGCGGCCCGCGCGGCCTCGGGTGCGCTCGTCGGGGAGCCGGTC
>NZ_JAALDZ010000222.1:0-1924 GCF_014145125.1 Dietzia sp. CQ4
GCGTCGTTGTAGTTCATCACCGGGGTGCCCTGGAAGTCACCGGTGGGCAGGACCTCGGTCTCGAAGTCCAGGGTGCGCCACCCGAGCTCGCCCTCGGCGTAGTCGAAGTAGCGGTCCAGCGGGCCGGTGTAGACCACGGGCGCGTCCGGGCTCGCCGCGCGGACGGCCTCGCGGACGTCGAACCAGTCGGTGTCCAGGACCACGTCGATCTTCTCGTCGGCGGCCATGTTCTCCAGCCACGCGGTATAGCCGTCGACGGGCAGGCCCTCGTGGGTGTCGTTGAAGTAGCGGTTGTCGAACGTGTAGCGCACGGGCAGGCGGGTGATGTTGCCGGCGGGCAGGTTCTTGGGGTCGGTCTGCCACTGCTTGGCGGTGTAGTCCTTGATGAACGCCTCGTAGAGCGGCCGCCCGATCAGCGAGATGGCCTTCTCCTCGAAGTTGGTCGCGTCCTCGGCCGAGAACTCCGCGGCCTGCTCGGCGATGAGCTCCCGCGCCTCGTCGGGCGAGTAGTAGCGCCCGAAGAACTGGTTGATCAGGCCCAACCCCATGGGGAACTGGTACGCCGTGCCCTTGTGCATCGCGAACACGCGGTGCTGGTAGCCGGTGAAGTCGGTGAAACGGTTGACGTACTCCCACACCCGCTCGTTGGAGGTGTGGAACAGGTGCGCGCCGTACTTGTGGATCTCGATCCCGGTCTCGGGCTCGGGCTCGGAGTAGGCGTTGCCGCCGATGTGGTGACGCCGGTCGAGCACCAGCACGCGCTTGCCGAGCTCGGCCGCGGCCCGCTCGGCGACCGTCAGGCCGAAGAAACCGGACCCCACCACGATGAGGTCATAGGTCCCCCACTGCCGATCGCCTGCCATCACTTCGAGCCCTCCCGTAGTCCGTCGCCGGGTCGCCGCGCCTGATCGGGCGCCGCGCCCGGCGTGTCCACGCGCCGGTCGGCGCGGGTCCGGGTCCAAGGGTATCGGGCGGGTGGGCGGAGGGGTCCGGTGCCACACCAGGTGACGACGACGAGGAGGGCCCCACCCGTGCGCGGTGCCGCTGCTCAGTCCGCGCGTCGGGCGGCCGCGTCGTCGTACATCGGTTCGAAACTACACGCTTGTGACCCCAAAATTCACTTCCGTACCACTTGGTTTCACGCGTTTCTTAGCTACCATTGACCACGTTCGTCACATTCGTCCCAGTGGTCGCAGCGCTCGCGGCCGCCGGGAAGAAGTGTTCCGCAGCGGGATCCGCGAGACACAGACCTGATCTGGAGAAGCCCTTGAGAACACGACGCCGCCCCCTGAACGTCAGCGGTCGACGCAGGACCCTCGCCCTCGCGGTGGCGGTCGCGGCGTCCGTCGTCACGCCCCTCGCCGTGTACGGGGCGGACCACCTGGTCGAGTCCGGAGACGACATCGCCGCCACCGCGGGCGCCGCCGTCCCCACCGGGACGGCCGAGGTCTCCCTGTCCGACGCACCCGCCGCGGCGGGGGTGGACACCGACATCGCGGTGGGCTCCGCCCCGGTCAAGGAGGTCACCTCCGAGACCCCGTTCTCGATGGTCGGCGTCACGTGGAAGGGCTACAACCCGCAGGCCGTCGCGGCCCTGCGCGCCAAGAACCCGGACGGCTCGTGGGGCCCCTGGTACGAGGCGGAGTCCGTCGACGACGAGGGCGAGAGCACCACCGGCAGCGGCGGCACCGAGCCGGTCTTCCTCGGGGTGGACACCACCACTGTCCAGATCAAGGTCTCCGGCGTCGACATCGCGGACACGTCGCTCGCGGACGCGCCCGAGGGCGCGGAGTCCCGGGACGCAGAGTCCGGGAGCGCGGAGTCCCAGGGCGCGGAGGCCACGGCGGCCCCGGAGTCCGAGGCCGCCGACACCCCGGCCACGGGGTCCCCCGCGCAGAACGACGTCGCGGCCACCCGGTCGGCC
>NZ_JAALDZ010000223.1:0-4765 GCF_014145125.1 Dietzia sp. CQ4
AGCAGCGGCTCCCCGGCGGGGTGCACCCGGGGGCGTGGGCCGTCCGGCCCGCCGGCGACCAGGACGACCACCCGCGCGTCCGCCCCCCGGTCCGTCGCCCGGTCCGCTCCTTCTCCCGCCGCAGTGCCCATGGCGGCAACACTACGACGACGCACGTAGGATCGCGATCGTGACCGTCCCAGCTGTGCCCGACCGGACCGACAATGGCTACCACAGCCCGATCCTGACCCGTCCCGGCGCCGTGGACACCCCGGGTCCCGGCCCGGACGCCGGGGTCCCGTTCCACTACGGCGACCCCTTCGGTGAGCAGCGCACGGCCACCACCTCCGTGGTGGTCGTCGACCGCTCCCACCGCGACGTGCTGACCATCGGCGGTGGCGAGCGGCTGAGCTGGCTCGAGGGCTTCGTCTCCCAGCACGTGTCCGAACTGGAGGACCGCTCCGGTGGCGAGACGCTGATCCTGGACGCCAACGGTCGGGTGGAGCACCACGTGGTGCTCTCCGACGTCGACGGGACGCTCGTCATGGACACCGAGCCCGGCCGGGGCGCGGCCCTGCTCACGTTCCTGACCCGGATGGTCTTCTGGGCCGACGCCACTCCGGAGGCCGCCGACCTCGTCGTCGTCACCCTCGCCGGCACCGGGCTCCCCGGTGCCCTCACCGCTCCGGACGGGACCATGGTGGAGCTCCCCGTCGGCGACTACGCGAGCGTCCCCCTGCCTGGGGGCGGGATCGCACGTCGGATGCCGTGGCCGTTGGCGGGCTCGGTCGATCTCCTCGTCCCCCGGGCCGGGCTGACCGGATGGTTCGACGCGGCGGTCCGGGCCGGCGCCCGTCCGGCGGGCTCGTGGGCGTTCGAGGCCCTCCGCGCGGTGGAGACGGACCCGCTCCGGGCGCGACTCGGCGTGGACACCGACGAGAAGACCATCCCCCACGAGATCCCCACGTGGATCGGCGAGGTGGCGCAGCGCGGCGCGGTCCACCTGGACAAGGGGTGCTACCGGGGCCAGGAGACGGTCTCCCGCGTCCACAACCTCGGCAAGTCCCCCCGGGTCCTCGTGCGTCTGCACCTGGACGGCTCCGGCGGCGACCAGTCGCTCTCCCCCGGCGCCGAGGTCCTCGCCGGTGGCCGCACCGTGGGGCGCGTGGGGACCGTCGTCCAGCACCACGAGTACGGCCCGGTGGCGCTCGCCCTGCTCAAGCGGTCGGTGCCGTCCGACACCGTTCTCGAGGTGGACGGCGTCTCCGCCGCCATCGATCCCGACTCCGTCCCGCACGACTCCGGCCCGCAGGCCGGACGTGAGGCGATCCGCAGGCTGCGCGGCCAGGCGTAGGAGCCCGAGGTGGCCCCCACGACACCCGGGCGGACATTCCGCGCCGGGCACGCTATCCTGTGGACAGGCAGATACTCACATTGATGGGCACCCCCGAGGTGGCCCAGCACCGTTTCCGAGGGGGTCAGGTCAATGGGCCGAGGCCGCGCGAAGGCGAAGCAGACCAAGGTCGCTCGCGAACTCAAGTACAACACTCCGCAGACGGACCTAGAACGTCTCCAGGCGGAGTTGGCCGGTGGTGGCGCGCCCACCACACGCCTCAGCACCGATCGGCCCGGTGCCGAGGAGGACGACGACCCGTACGGGTCGTGGTCCGACGGCGACAGCAGGTTCTGACCGCACTCCCCGACCGCCGCCTACACGTGGGCCGGGCATCCAGCGAGGATGCCCGGCCCACGTTCGTGTGGCGGGGTGCGCCACCCGGCTAGAAGCGGGCGTGTGATCCCTCGAGGACGACGCGCGGTCCGTCCGCGGCGACCTCCCCGGCCTTGTCCACGTGTCCGATCACCCAGTTGTCCACGTGCCGGGCGGTGAGCACCGCCTGCGCGCGGTCCACGTCCTCGGCCGGGAGCACGGCGATCATCCCGACCCCCATGTTGAACGTCCGCTCCATCTCGGCCTGCTCGACACGGCCGTGGTGGGCGATCGTGCCGAACACGGCGGGCACGGGCCACCGGCCACGGTCGAGACGCGCGACCAGTCCGCGCGGCATGACCCGCGCGAGATTCTCCGCCAGGCCTCCACCGGTGACGTGGCTGAACACCCGGACGTCGGTCTCGGCGATGAGGCTCAGGCAGTCCAGGGCGTAGATGCGGGTGGGCTCGAGGAGTTCCTCACCCAGGGTGCGACCGAACTCCTCCACGTGCCCCTCCAGCGGGAGGCGGGCGAGTTCCAGCAGTACGTGCCGGGCCAGCGAGTACCCGTTGGAATGCAGGCCCGAGGACGCCATCCCCACGATCACGTCGCCGGGGCGGACGTTCTCCGCCTTGAGGACCTCGTCGGACTCGACGATCCCGACCCCGGTGCCCGAGATGTCGTATTCGCCGGGGGCCATCAGTCCCGGGTGCTCGGCGGTCTCGCCGCCCAGCAGCGCGCAACCGGCCCGGACGCAGCCCTCGGCGATCCCCTCGACGATGTCGGCCACGTGTTCCGGCACGACCTTGCCGATCGCGATGTAGTCCTGGAGGAACAGCGGCTCGGCCCCGCACACCACCAGGTCGTCCACCACCATGGCCACGAGGTCGATGCCCACCGTGTTGTGGACGTCCATGGCCTGCGCCACCGCGATCTTGGTCCCGACGCCGTCCGTCGACGAGGCCAGGAGCGGTTGACGGTAGGAGTTCTTCAGGGAGAACAGCCCGGCGAAGCCCCCGAGGCCACCCATCACCTCCGGCCGGGTCGCGCGCTTGGCGTGGGGCGCGAACAGCTCGACGGCGCGCTCGCCGGCGTCGATGTCGACTCCGGCGGCGGCGTACGAGGCGCCGCTCGCGGGGTGGGGGTTCTCGGTCATCTTCGGTTCTCCTCATCGGCGCCCGTGGTCGGGCGCCCGGTCAGGGTCGGCGGACGGCGTCCGCGTTGTCGTGCAGGACCAGGTGCCGATCGGGTGTCTCACCGTCGACCTGGGCGGCCAGTGCCAGGACGGCCGCGCTCATCGGCGAGTCGTCCGGGAGCGGGATGGGGTAGTGGCCGTCGAAGCACGCGGCGCACAACTCGTCCCGCGGCTGCCCGGTGGCCGAGATCATCCCGTCCACCGAGATGTACCCGAGGGTGTCCGCCCCGATCGCCCTGCGGACGCCCTCGAGCATCCCGTCGGTGGCGTCGACCCCGTTGGCGATCAGTTCGGCGGGGCTGGCGAAGTCGATGCCGTAGAAGCACGGCCAGCGGACCGGCGGGGAGGCGATACGGACGTGGACCTCGAGGGCGCCGGCCTCCCGCAGCATCCGGATCAGGGCCCGTTGGGTGTTGCCGCGGACGATCGAGTCGTCCACCACCACCAACTTCTTCCCCTGGATGACCTCGCGCAGCGGGTTGAGCTTGAGCCGGATGCCGAGCTGCCGGATCGTCTGGCTGGGCTGGATGAACGTGCGGCCGACGTAGGCGTTCTTGGTCAACCCCTGGGCGAAGGGGATCCCGGACCCCTGGGCGTAGCCCACGGCGGCCGGTGTCCCCGATTCCGGCACCGGGATCACCAGGTCGCCCTCGACGGGGTGCTCGACCGCCAGTTTGCGGCCGATCTCCACGCGGGCGGAGTTGACCAGCCGCTGGTTGATCACCGAGTCGGGACGCGCCAGGTACACGTACTCGAAGACGCACGCCTTGGGGGTGGGCTCGGAGAGCTTGCGCGACCGGACGCCGTCGGCGTCGATGGCGATCAGCTCACCGGGCTCGATGTCGCGGACGAACGACGCCCCGACGATGTCCAGGGCCGACGTCTCGGACGAGACCACCCAGCCCCTCTCGAGCCGTCCGAGCGCGAGCGGGCGCACCCCGTGCGGATCCCTGGCGGCGTACAGCGTGTTCTCGTCGGAGAACGTCAGGCAGTAGGCACCGCGCAGGCGCGGCAGCAGGCGGGCCGCCGCCTCCTCGAGGCCCCCGTCACCCGCCTCGTGGGCGAGGAGGGTGGAGACGATGTCCGAGTCCGAGTGGGTGCTGTTCTCGGTGTAACCCCGGATGCCGATCGTGGTGGCGTAGCGCTTGAGTTCCTGCGTGTTGACCAGGTTGCCGTTGTGCCCCAGCACCACGGACCCCCCGCCGGTGGTGGGCCTGAACATGGGCTGCGCGTTGTCCCAGGACGCGGCGCCGGTCGTGGAGTACCGGCAGTGGCCGATCGCCACGTGGCCGCTCATCGACTCGAGGGTCTTCTCGTCGAAGACCTGGCTCACCAGTCCGAGATCCTTGTAGACGAGGACCTGCTCGCCGTCCGCGACGGCGATGCCGGCGGCCTCCTGGCCGCGGTGCTGCAGCGCGTACAGGCCGTAGTAGGTGAGCTTGGCGACGTCCTCGCCGGGAGCCCAGACACCGAAGACGCCGCACTCCTCGACCGGACCGATGCGCTCGGTGTCGATCGGCAGGCCGGTCGGGCCGGGAACGGACGGGTCGGGCAGACCCAGACCGACGGCGGCGCGGCCACTGGTGCGGCGGAGTGATCCGGACGGGGCCGGACGTGACGACGTGCTCTCCACCTGGTGGTGCTCCCTCATGTTTCGGGGCGGTCCGCCCGGAAGGACCCCGGCGGTGCTGTTCGAGTGTACGTTCCCCGACCCCCGTGACCCCAGTCCCGTGTCCCCGTCCCGCGGGCGGGGCCCCTTCTCATGCGCAGGTCGTCCGGACCCGCCCGGGTCGCCGAACGCTCAGCCGGGACGCACCACCGGCAGCCCCGCCGCGACCTCGTCGGCGCGGGTCCCCGACGCCCGGACCCGCCCCGCGGCCACC
>NZ_JAALDZ010000224.1:0-3970 GCF_014145125.1 Dietzia sp. CQ4
CGTGGCCACCACCGCCGGTGGCAGCGGCGCGTTCCGGCTGCCCGACGTGGGCCGCGAGCAGGCGCCCGCCCTGTGGCGCACCGCCGGACCGGTCTGGGACCACCTCGCCGAGCCGCGTGCGTAGGCCCTCCCCGAGTGGTCGCAGCCGAGTGGTCGCAAATGCGCCGGTCAGCGCGTGGCGAACTGGAGAAACGTGATCGGGATCGACCGCGCGACGGGGTGATCAGTCGGCGTCCGAGGGCCGGACGTCCGTGGCGGGGTCGAGCTTGCGCACGAGGCTCGGTGCGAGGTCGGAGAGCGTGTACTCGGACAGCAGGCGGCCGGCCTCGTCGTCGTCGACCCCCGCGAACACCCGCCCGATGGTGACGCCGTGCGTGGGCACGGCGACCACCCGGATCTCGTCGCCCACCTCGACAGGCCCCGGCCGCAGCACACGGGCGTACGCACCCGGTCGCCCCGCCTCGGTGAACCGGCGCACCCACCTGGGCTTGCCGACTCGATCGCCGAACGTCTGGCACGGGATGCGCGGGGTGGTGATCTCCAGGCGCAACGGACCCCGACGACCGCTGCCCCGGCCCACCTCCAGGACGGTGCCGATCTGCAGCTGCGAGGTGTCGACACCGGCCACGCGCAGGTTCTCGCCGAAGTACCCGGGCGGGATCGGCCCACCGAACTCGGGCTCCCACGGCTCGACATCGGAGTCGGAGAGCAGGTAGACGGCCTTCCACACGCCGCCGTGATGCTCGCGGTCGGCCTGGACGTCGCCGTGGAGGCCGTACTCACGGACCTGCACCGGGCCCTCGACGGGGCGCTTGTCGATCGCCGTCACGCCGACGCGGCCGGGAACGGTGAGGAGCTGGTCCACCACGCAGACGGCCTGCACGGTGAACGACTCCGGCACCGTCTCCCCGGACGCGGGACTGTTCGAGGCCGGCATCAGTGGCCGAACCTGCGGTTGCGGGCACCGTAGTCGCGCAGGGCGCGGAGGAAGTCCACGCGGCGGAACGCGGGCCAGTAGGCCTCGGTGAACCAGATCTCCGAGTAGGCGCTCTGCCACAGCAGGAATCCGGAGAGCCGCTGCTCGCCGGACGTACGGATCACCAGATCGGGATCGGGCTGGCCGGAGGTGTAGAGGTGCTCGCCGATGGCCTCCACGGTGATGCCGTCGACCAGGTCCCGCCCGGTCCGGCCCTCGTCGATCAACTGGGCGACGAGCTCGCGGGTCGCGTCGGCGATCTCCTGACGGCCGCCGTACCCCACGGCGACGTTGACCTTGACCCCCCGACGCCCGGTGCTCGCGCGCTCGGCGTGGCGCAGCCGCTCGGCCAGCCAGTCCGGCAGCACCTCGAGCCGCCCGACGATCCGGACGTCCCAGTTCTTGTCCGGACCGGTGATCTCGTCCACCACGTCGGCGATGATCTGCAGCAGCTCGTCGAGCTCCTCGGCATCGCGACCCAGGTTCTCGGTGCTCAGCAGATAGATGGTGGCGACGTCCACGCCCAACTCGTCGCACCAGCCCAGCATCTCGGCGATCTTGACCGCCCCGGCCCGGTGTCCGTGCGCGACATCCGCGAACCCGGCCTCCTTGGCCCATCGGCGGTTTCCGTCGGCCATCACCGCGATGTGCCGTGGGAGCCGGGCACCCTCGAGTGACGACCGGAGTCGCGACTCGTACAGCGAGTACAGGGGGGAGGAGGCATCCACTCGGTAGAGGTTACCGCGCGACGCCCCCTCCACAGGGGTCCCCCTGACCCCGCGGGGGCTCAGCCCCGTCGGCCGGCGCGAACCCCCGCGGCCAGCGCGCGCACGCCCTCCTCGGTGGTGTCCCAGCCGATGCAGGCGTCGGTGACCGACTTGCCGTAGACGAGTTCCGCGGCGTCGACGGACTGGGCGCCGGCCTCGAGGAAGCTCTCGACCATCACGCCGGAGATGCCCTCCTCCCCCGCCCCGATCCGCTCGGCGAGCTCGGCCACGACCTCGGCCTGACGCTCGTGGGACTTGCCGGAGTTGGCGTGGCTCGCATCCACCATCACCAGCCCGGGCAGCCCCACCTTCGCGACCGACGCCACCGCGGACGCCACGGACGCCGCATCGTGGTTGGGTCCGCCCGTGCCGCCCCGGAGGATCACGTGGCAGTCGGTGTTCCCGGCCGTCTCCACCACGGCGGCCCGGCCCTCGGCGTCGGTGCCGAAGAACACGTGGCGCGACGCCGAGGACCGACACCCGTCCACCGCGACCTGGACCTCGCCGTCCGTCCCGTTCTTGAACCCCACCGGCATGGACAGGCCGGAGACCAACTGGCGGTGCACCTGGCTCTCGGTGGTCCGGGCTCCGATGGCACCCCAGGAGACGGCGTCGGCGATGTACTGCGGGCTGGTCGGTTCGAGGAACTCGCAACCGACGGGCAGGCCGAGGTCAAGCACGTCCAGGAGTAGCCTCCGGGCGGTGCGCAGACCGCGCGGGATGTCGTAGCTCCCGTCGAGGGCCGGGTCGTTGATCAGGCCCTTCCACCCGACCGTCGTGCGCGGCTTCTCGAAGTAGACGCGCATGACGATCAGCAGGTCCTCGGAGACCTCCCGGGCCAGGGCCGCGAGGCGTCCCGCGTAGTCGAGTGCGGCCTCGGGGTCGTGGACCGAGCAGGGCCCCACCACCACGAGCAACCGGTCGTCGCGCCCGGCCAGGACATCGGCGATCTCGCTGCGGCTACGCTCGACCAGCGCCTCGCGGGCCTCCCCCAGCGGGAGTTCGCCGAGGATCTCGGTGGGGGTCGGCAGTGGCGAGTACGACAAGACACGTCGGTCGGCGGTCTGGGTGGGGTTCTCGGCGGTGATGGTCACGGCAGTGCGCTCCTGATGCGGTGGTCGTGGCGGGCCGGGTGCCGTGATCCTGTTCGGTGCCCTGTGCGCACCCGGATCCGCCGCTGGAAATGGCGGGAGGCGGCGACCATCATGGTCACCGCCTCTGGGCTCCGGGTGTCGGACGTCCGGCTAGCGGACGCGTGCGCTCGCGGCGCGGGCTCCACCCGGAGCCCACATAAAGCGCCAATATGCGCGAGCGATCGACATGCCGGACACCGTAGCAGAGGCCTCGCCTGTCGGGCCACTTGCACCTCCCGCACCGGCTGGCACCCTGGAGGTATGGGATACCGGCTCGTCGCGGACGTCGCGATGGTGCTCCACGCCGCCTTCCTCGTGTACATGGTGGTGGGCGGGTTCCTCGCGTGGCGATGGCGTTGGACATTCTGGCCGCATCTGGCGACGGCGGCCTACGGACTCGGGATCGCGACGGTGGGGTGGGACTGTCCGCTCACCTACGTGGAGAACTGGGGACGCGCCCGCGCCGGCCAGGAGACGCTTCCCTCGACGGGGTTCATCGACCACTACCTCACCGGCGTCATCTACCCCGCGGAACATCTCCTGACGGCCCAACTCGCCGTTGCGGCCGCCGTGCTCGTCTCGTGGGTGGGCCTGGCCTTCCTGCACTGGCGAGCCCGCGCACGCTCCCGCGCATTCGGCCCAGAGGCGCGATACCCCTGAGGTCGACCCCGCCCTCACGGGGCCAGTCGAACACTTGTGCTATATCGGTTGAGACGATATACTAGATCACACGTTCGAATGGTAGCGAGTCCGATTGGCGCAGGGGGTGCGGTGGTGGATCCGATGATGACGACGACGAGTTCGGCGGCGTTCGGGGCGCTTCGCGCCGTGCCGGAGGCTCTCGACACGTTGGGCGCCGAGGCGTTGAGCGAGGTGGCGCGGTCGGCCACTGTGGCGCAGAACCTCGCCGCGGCCACCCGACTGCAGGCCGCGCATCACCTCGTGGAGGCGATGGGCCGGCTCGATCGGGAGGCGCGGGGGTCAGGCCCCGGCCGGGAGCCTGGCGATTCCGGCCCCGTCGATTCTCGTCCTGCCTACGCGCGCCTGGACCCGGCTGATCGGGCGCGTGATCACCTGGCGGCGGCGATGTCGCT
>NZ_JAALDZ010000225.1:0-5665 GCF_014145125.1 Dietzia sp. CQ4
GGGCCGTGCGGAACGCGCAGGGCCTCGCGGAGGGCCTGGCGGTAGCTCGTGCGGCCGCCGGGCGGGGGCCCGAGCACCTCGTCGGCGTCGTCGACCAGGACGATCGCCTCGCAGCGCAGCGACTCCACCAGCGGCCGGGCCAGGGCGGGTTCGAGCGGGGTGACCAGTCCCATCCACAGCGAGGACAACTTGGGCGTGAGCACGGGGACCGGGACCATGAGCCGGCGGTGCAGTCCGGCCTCCTCGGCGTAGATCTGCATCATCTGCCCGTAGGTCAACACGTCCGGCGCGCCCACGTCGATCACGCGCCCGTCGGCCAGGTCCCCGTCGAGCGGAACCGTGGTGGCGGCCGCGAGGTAGTGGACCACGTCCCGCACGGCGATCGGCTGGATGCGGTTGGAGACCCATTTCGGGGTGACCATCCCCGGGAGCCGGGTGGTCAGGTGCCGGATCATCTCGAACGAGGCGGACCCGGAGCCGATCACCACCCCGGCCTGGATCACCAGCGCGGGCACGGACGAGGCCAGCATGATCCGTCCCACCTCAACGCGCGAGCGCAGGTGCGTCGACAGGTCGGTCTCGTCCTCCGGGTGCAGCCCGGACAGGTGCACGATGCGGCCCACCCCGGCGGCCTCGACGGCGCGGACGAACGCCTCGGTGGTCTCGCGCTCCTCCTTCTCGAAGTCGGTCGAGTGGCCCATGGAGTGGACGAGGTGGCACGCCACGTCGACGCCGGCGAGGGCAGCCGAGAGTGCGGCCTCGTCTCCCAGCCCGCCCTCGTGGATGGTGACCTGGTCCCGCCACGGCACATCGTCGAGACACGCGGGCGTGCGCGCCAGGACCGAGACCTCGGCGCCGTCGGCGAGCAGTCGGGGGACGAGACGGGAGCCGACGTACCCGGTGGCGCCGATGACGAGGACGCGCGGGCCGGTCGGGGCGTCGGGGGATCCGTGGGGGTTGGTCATACCCGAGACTCTTCCAGTGCGGACGCCGATGCGCACCCGTTGACGGGGGACAGGACCGGCCCGGGGGCCCGGCCGGGGTGAGTCGTTCCGCGCACGAGTGGCGGCTTATCCGGATACTGGAGTGAGACCAGCCAGACGGACCGTGACGGGCGGAGGGAGAACAGATGGCGATCGGCGCGGCACGACCCCGACAACTCTCCAGATCGATGGACCTGTCCGGCGTCCGCATCGAGACCGCCAGGCTCCGCTCGGACCGGGCCGTCACCACCTTCTGGCGGTGGTGGACCGAGGGCGGGTGCCGCCGGACGACCGCCGCGCTCGAGTCGGGTGACGCCCGCCGCGTGGTCCCGGAGATCACCTCGCTCATCGAGGCGATCGACCCCGGGTTGTCGTGGGAGTTCGTCCCCGGGTCTCACGGCGCGCCGCACCGCCTGACCGTCACCGCGGCCGGGGTACCCGAGCTCCGCGGGGCGGCGCGCCGGTGGCTCGCTCAGGCCCCGCCCGCCGACGCCGACTGGTCGTACGCGGACCTGCGCGACCCGGTCTCCGGGTGCGCCATGCACTTCCGCGACCGACGCCTGGGCTTCGACGAGGCGGAGGTGGTGGTGGACTGCGGCCTCTCCCGGGCCGACGTGACCGTGCACCACCCCGGGTTCGCCGGACTCAAGGGATCCGACGCCGGGATCGCCGCCTACCTGTTGCTCGACGCCATGTGCGGGGAGGCCGCGGTGGAGACGTGGGTGGGCATGATCCGCTCCAACGCGACGGCCCCGGGGGACGACGCGGTGTCGCTGGACGCGCTGCCCGGGATCCTGCGGGAGATCGAGCGGGACAACACGGACGAGGACGGGGAGCCCGCCTGGCAGATCCTGCACGGCGACACCTCCCGGGGCCCGATGGTGGCCGTGGTGCGCGTGCCCCTCGTGGCACTGTCGGCCCCGGAGTTCGACCGGCACGTCGCCGTCCACGTGCCCTATACGGATGTCGAGGACGGCGGTCTGCCGGGATCGGCCTCCCTGCCCGGGCTGCGGGACTTCGAGGACCACCTGGTCGACCGCCTGGAGGGCACCGGCGAGTGCGTGGGCGCCGAGAGCTGCAACGGCCGCCGGCTCCTGCACTTCTACGTGGACTCCGCGACCCCCGCGCACGAGCAGCTGCGCGTGGCCGCCTCCGGCTGGGAACAGGGCGAGGTGACCCTGACGGTCACCGACGATCCGGGCTGGCGGAAGGTTCAGCACCTGCGGGTGTGAGGTCCCCCGAACTCGGACCTGGACCCGGGATCGGGCCCACGAACGCGTCCTCTCCGGGGCCGGTCACGACCGACACCTGCCGGGCGGGTCCGGAACGCGGTTCGATGGAGATCCAGCCCGGAATCCTGCCATCGAGTACCAGCTCGGGCGGATTCCCGGTCGTCGCACGCCCGGGGCCGGGGGCGTCCCAGTCGGCATCCACCCGGATCACGGTCGGCGGTGTCACGTCGGGGCCGCCGGGACCGGCGAGCGCGTCGATCCGCCCCTCGCTCAATGGGCCGTCGACGTCCCAGAACACCGCGTCCACGGGGGCGCCGGCGTCCGAGGCATCGGGGTCGACAATCCGGTATCTGGTCTCGTCGCCGATCGCCAGCAGCGGTCTCCAGCGGTCCGGGACGTCGGTGACCACCGCCACCCGATACCCGGCGGCGACCGCGCGGAAGGCCACCTGTCGACAGACGGCCGGACCGGCCGCGAGGAGTACCGAGCGCTGGTGAGGCCCCGCCAGCTGGACCGCGGCCGCGTTCCCGGTCCGGGTCGCCCCGAGGATCTGACCGCAACCGTGGGCGGGCGGGGCGAGGTCGTCGAGTTGATCGAGGCGCCGCCGGACCGTGGAGCCGGCGAGCGTCTCGGGTAGGGACTCACCCGGGACGGGCAGCACGCGCGGGGACGGCAACAGATGACACGATCCCGCGGACTGGGGGAGCGAGTCCACGGTGAGCCCCGCGAGACCCACGGTCGAGATCGAGTCGACGACGTCGCGGCGGCCCGGCACCCGGCGGAGTCGGAGCACCTCGGTGATGTCTGACGCGGGTACAGAGGTGAGGGCGTCCACGACCTCGCGCGGGTCCTCACCGGGGCGGACCACCAACCCCACTCCGTCGGTGGGATCGGCCTCGGCCTCGAGGTATCGCTCCGCCAGCTCTGTGGCATCGAGTACACGACACGGAACCCCGTGATGAACCAGAGATCGGCGGAGTCGTTCGGTGGCCACCGCGATGACCCACTGCGGCGAACCCCGCCCCGCCTCCGCCGGCGCGCTCAGCGCGAGTTCGGACAGGTCGAATCGGAGGAGCAGGTGGACGCGCCGGTGGGAGACCAGAGCCAACGGACCCACGAGCGAGCAGTACACCTCGCCGTCGGGGCCCGTCGCCGCACGTCGCCCGTGAACCACCACATCGATCCCCTCGAGCAGCACCCCACCCTGGTCGAGTTGCCGCGCGACCGCGCCCAGCGGAAGCCGGACGCCGAGGAAATCCGCCGGGTCGTCGCTCCCGACCTCGGTGGTCTCCAGAGCGCCGGCTGAGACCTCGACACCGGTGGTCACCACCTGGTGACCGCCGACGCACCCGACCAAGGAGAACTCGGGCGAGACCAGATCGACGACGTCGACGTCTGACCGGCGTGGGCGCGGTCCGCCTCCGAGCAGATATCGGCCCCGGTGACGGATGGTGGCGGCGCAGGCGACCAGTGAGGCGGCGGCGAACTGGACCCAGGGCTGCCAGGGCGGCGGGCAGATCACCGCGAGCACCCCCGAGGTCAGGAGGACGGTCAGGAGGATGAGAAGGGTGCGAGGGGCAGCCGTCACACGTCCTCCTGGCCTGGTCGGGGGCGCGCGAGGCAGCCCGGGAAGCCCGGCCATCCGGCCGGGACAGTGGCGTACCCTACCCCCGGAACCCGCCGTCGCGGGGCGTCACATCCGTGGGAAGGAGCCCGTTCGTGCCGCTGAAGCCGACGACCAGGGCGCAGGTCGACGGGCACCGTTTCCTGTCCCGGCGGGCCCGACACGCGGTGGCCGTCCGCGACGTCCGGATGCTCCACGATCCACTCAGGCGACAGTCGACGGGACTCATGCTGGGTGCGGTCGCCGCCGTCCTCGGTTGCGTCGGTGCGGCGGTCCTGGCCCTCCTCGATCCGACGCCCGATGTCGATCGCGCCGTGGTGATGGTGGGCCGGGACTCCGGCCAGATGTATGTCCGCGCCGGCGACACCGTCCACCCGGTGTTCAACCTCGCGTCCGCCCGTCTGGTGACGGGTCAGCCCGCCGACCCCACCACTGTGCGGGACTCGGACATCGCCCAGACGCGTCGCGGAGGACTGATCGGGATCCCCGGAGCGCCGTCCGCGCTGCCGGCACCGCGCGACGAGGACGGGGCCGCGGCGGTCTCGTGGACCGTGTGCGACGAGATCGCCGACGTCGATCGCGGTCGCCCCCGGATCGTCTCGACGAGTGTCGTCGCCCGTGACGGGGCGGCGGGACCCGGGCGTGACACCACCGGCGACGAGATCGTCCTGGCCGACCAGGACGGCAGGGGCTGGCTGCTGCGGGACGGGACCCGCTCGAGAATCGACTTGTCGGACGGCGACCTGCTGGCGATCCTCGGACTGGGCGGCGTCGAGCCGCGGCCGGTCACCGCGGCGTTGATCGACCCGCTGCCGGAGGTCGATCCGGTGGTGCGACCGGAGATCGATCTGGCAGGCAGGCCGGTGGACTACGGTCTCGACTCATTGCGGATCGGGCAGGTGTTCACGGTGGACACCGCCTCGGGCAGGGAGACCTACGTCGCCCTGGCAGATGGTGTCCAGGAGGTCGGTCCGGTGGTGGCCGACGTCATCCGTTCGACGACGACGGTGGGTGCGGTCGTGTCCGTGGATCCCGACCGGATGGGCGTCCCGCGCTCGGTGGCGCTGAACGTGGATGCCTTCCCAGCGGATCGTCCCTCGGTCCTCTCGACCGGTGACTCCCCGGTGCTGTGCGTTCGCGATGCGGGCAGGGAGGGGTCAGTGGGCCGGCGGGTGACCGTTGTCGCCGGCGCTCCGGCTCCGTCGGCCGCACAGGCGCGTCCGGTGGCCGGCGCGGACGGGGGCGGGCCGGCGATCGACGTGCTCGGCGTACCCGGTGGAGGCCTTCTGGTGACCGCGGTCGGACGAGGCACGTCAACCCGCGGTGCGGTGACGACGATCGTCGCCGATACGGGCGTGCGCTTCGACATCCCCGACCCGGAGACCGCAGCGGTCCTCGGTGTCGGTGGGACCCCGGTGCCGGTCGACGGTGCGATCATCGACCGGCTCCCCGCAGGACCCAGGCTGGACCGTGACTCCGCCCTCGTCGTCCGGGACGGCCACGATCTCCACACCGTCGCGGACGAGGCCACGGCTCCGGTGCGATGACCCCGCGGGGATGCCGGACCACGGTCGGAACGTCCGGGTGCCGGCCCGCCGGGCGGTGCCCGTCAGTTCTCTGTCGGTGTCCACGTTGTGGGTGTCTCGCGGTGGCGGAGGCCGCGGGGTCGAACCAGAGCGACGACGACGAGGACGAGACCCCCGACGGTGAGTGAACCGGCCGCGACGGCCGCTCCGGTGCCCGCGCCGACCGGACCCGTGTCCGCCGTGGGCGCCGCGATGGTGGTGGAGGCGGGTCCGGGGCGGCCGGACCGACGCACCCCGGTG
>NZ_JAALDZ010000226.1:0-1782 GCF_014145125.1 Dietzia sp. CQ4
CGGAAGCTCTCGCCGTTGAGGTAGTCCTGCTCGACGATCGCGCCTGCCAGCTGCGCGTAGTCCGACGGGCGGCCGAGGCGGGACGGGAACGGGATGGAGGCTTCGAGGGTCTTCTGGAACTCCTCGGTCAGGCCACGCAGCATCGGCGTCTCGATGGTCCCCGGGGCGATGGTGTTGACCCGGATACCGAACTGGGCGAGGTCGCGAGCCGCGCAGATGCCCATCGAGTACACGCCGCCCTTGGACGCGGCGTAGGCGATCTGGCCGACCTGGCCCTCGTAGGCGGCCACGGAGGCGGTGTTGATGATGACGCCGCGCTGGCCGTCCTCGTCGACCGTGTCCTGGGTGGACATGGCCTCGGCGGCGAGCCGCAGCACGTTGAACGTGCCGACCAGGTTGACCGAGATGCAGGTCTGGAACAGGTCCAGGGCGTGCACGCCCTTCTTGGAGACGATGCGGGCGGCCGGGGCGATGCCCGCGCAGTTGACCACGACGCGCAGCGGGGCGGCCTCGGTGGCCTTGGCGATGGCGGCCTTGACGTCGTCCTCGCTGGTCACATCGGCGGGGAGGAGTGTGATCCCCTCGTCGATGCCCTGCTCGACGGCCTTGTCGATGGACTGCTGGAGGTCGAGGCCGAAGACGATCGCGCCCTTCTCTGCGAACGAGCGCGCGGTGGCGTTGCCCAGGCCGGAGGCGGCACCGGTGACGATGACGGAAGCACCCTTGATGTCCACGGGCGATGTCCTTTCTCTCTAGGAGGCGAGCACTAGGAGGTGCAAGCACTTACCGGCCCAGTGTTCCAGAACCGTGTTCAGCGCACGTCGAAGGCCGGGCTCTCCCCCCGCACGGGGAATAGTCGGCCGTAGATGCCCCGACCGGAGGCGGTGTACACCACCCGGTATTCACCGGCCGGTGTTCCCGGAGGGATGTCCCAGGTGATGAGGGCGTTGGTCACGGTGAGCAGGCCCTCGAACACGATCATCGTGGACCAGTCGCCGTCGTCGTGGACCCGGACCCACCGTCCGCCGTCCCGGCGCTCCACGGCGAGGTAGGTGTCACCCCGCCGCAGGTCGGAGTTGGGGTTCGTGCCGCAGAACCGGACCACGACCCGCTGCCCCACCCGGTACCCGGGCAGGGGCGGGTCCAGCACGTCACCGAAGTTCCGCAGCGGCGCCGGGGTGTCCACGAGCGGGTTGCCCAGGGGGGAGACGGGGATCTGCCCGGTGAGGTCCCGTTCGGAGGCGCCCGGGTCCAGGGGGGATCCCGACCGCATCGAGCGCGCCAGGTCGGCGGCCACCTGTTGGATGGCGGGCAGCGTCCACGGGCCGAACGCGGTGGCGCCGCCCTCGTAGTTCTGGGCCGAGTACTCCTCCGGGGTCGTGACGTAGTGCCCGTAGGCGTTGGAGTACCCCTGCACGGTGATGTGGTCCTCGGGGACGGCGAGTTCGGCCGCCAGGGTGCGGCGCAGGCGCAGGCCCGCCACGACGGTCGGCTCGAAACCCAGGCTGAACAGGTAGTGCCCGCCGAGCCGGACGAGGTGGAACGGATACACGCGTTGGATGGCGTGCGGCACAAGGCCGACGGGAAGCAGCACGTCCTTGGCGCCGTGCGCCTCTCGTAGCCAGGCGGGGATCACGAGCTCGGAGATGGCTCTGACCTCCGGGTTCCCGCCCCGGTCACCCTCGTTGAAGGGCAGCTCCTCGGCGCCCCCGCCGTCCTCCTGGCTGCCGGCGGCGAACGCCGCGCCGAGGGCCGCCACCGCGGTCCGGTGCGTGCGGCCGT
>NZ_JAALDZ010000227.1:0-10307 GCF_014145125.1 Dietzia sp. CQ4
CGGCGGACGCGCCGGGGCCCAGCTCGGTGCGGGCGGCGACGATCTGGTCGAGCCGGTCCCGCCGGTGTCGGGCGAGCACCTGGGCCGCGCGCGCGGTGTTCTCCACGTCCGGCCCGTGCCCGGGGACACCCACGACGCCGTCGGCGCGGGCGGCCAGCAGGTCGAGGCTCTCCAGGTAGTCGCCCAGATCGCCGTCGGTCGAGTCCAGGACCGTCGAATCGCGGCCCAGGATCGTGTCGCCGAGTACCACGCAGTCCGCCGGCGCGGTGAACCCCGCACCCGCGGGCCGCACCTCGAGGCTGATCGAGTCCGCGGTGTGCCCCGGAGTGGCCAGCACGATGATGTCCAACCCGGCGGCGTGGATCTCCTCGCCGTCGACCAGTGGCCCGGCGTCGCGGCAGTACCGCTCCCCGACCGCTCGGAACGGCGCGCCGGTCAGCGCGCGGAGGTGGTCGATCCCGTCGGTGTGGTCCCCGTGGCGATGGGTGACGACGACGAGCTCGATCTCCCCCACGATGGCGGCGATCCGCTCGGCGTGCGCGCGGTCGTCCGGTCCGGGATCCACCACCACGGCGGTGGGCGATCCCGGGGCCCGCAACACGACCGTGTTGGTCCCCTCGAAGGTCATCTCCGAAGGGTTGTCGCAGAGGATCACCCCGGCCAGGTCGGTGACGGGGCGCAGCGTCTCGTACGCGGGGAACGTGATCGGGGCCAGACCGCCGGACGTCGCCATGGTCCGTCCCTAGCCCTCGACCTCGACGATGAGCTCGACCTCGACGGGGGCGTCGAGCGGCAGCTCCGACACCCCGACGGCGGAGCGTGCGTGGACGCCGGCGTCGCCGAAGACCTCACCCAGCAGGTCCGAGGCGCCGTTGATCACCGCGGGCTGGGCGTTGAAGCCCGGCGCCGAGGCGACGAACCCGACGACCTTGACGATCCGCACGACGGAGTCGATGCCCACCAGGCCGTCGACCGCGGCGAGCGCGTTGAGGGCGCAGGTCCGGGCGAGACCGGCGGCGACCTCCGGACTGACCGCGGCTCCGACCTTGCCCGTCGCGGCGAGGGAGCCGTCGACCATCGGCAGCTGACCGGAGGTGTAGACGTACGCCCCCGTCCGCACGGCGGGGACGTAGTTGGCCAGCGGGGGGACCACGGTCGGCAGGTCGATCCCCAGCTGTTCCAGCTTTCGGGTCCAGTAGCCGCCGCCCTCGCCCTCCGACATCAGAGCCGGCGCTTGAGGTAGGCGACGTGCTGCTCGCCGGTGGGCCCGGGCAGCACGGACACGAGCTCCCAGCCGTCACTGCCCCACTGGTCGAGGATCTGCTTGGTGGCGTGGGTGAGCAGCGGGACGGTCGCGTACTCGAACCGGGCTGCGGAGGTGGATTCGCTCATGCCCCCACTCTAGGGAAGTCGAGAGCAGCCCGCGCGCTCTGGTGGAACCGCTTAGTGTGGAACGCATGCCGTCCACCGACAATCCAGGAACGCAGGCGACTCGAACTCAGGGGACACAGTCGACGAGGGCGACCATCGCCGACCAGCTGTCCACCGGCTGGTCCGACTCCTCCGCCCGCGCAGACCTCCACTACGTCTCCGGGAAGGGGGGAACGGGCAAGACCACGGTCGCCACCTCGCTCGCGCTGGCACTGGCCTCCACCGGCAAGCGTGTGTTGCTGGTCGAGGTGGAGGAGCGCCAGGGAATCTCCCGGATCTTCGACCGCGCCCCGCTGCCGTACCGCGAGGAGCTCGTGGCCCGGGTGGACGGTGGCGGCAAGGTGTTCGCGCTGGCCATCGACATCGAGGCCGCGATGCTCGACTACCTCGACACCTTCTACCACCTCGGGGTGGTGGGCAAGGTGATGAAGTCGGTGGGCGCGATCGAGTTCGCGACCACCATCGCCCCCGGCCTCAAGGACGTGCTCCTGACCGGCAAGATCTACGAGGTCGTCACGCGCCAGCACGCCAAGAAGGAGGTCGTGTACGACGCCGTGGTGGTGGACGCCCCGCCCACGGGCCGAATCGGCAAGTTCCTCGACGTGACCACCGCGATGGCCGACCTGGCCGCCGGCGGTCCCATCCGCCGCCAGGCCGATGCCGTCTCCGAGCTGGTCCACTCCCCCCAGACGGTCGTCCACCTGGTCACCCTGCTCGAGTCGCTGCCGGTCCAGGAGACCATCGAGGCGATCGAGGAGCTGCGTTCGCACGACCTGCGGGTCGGCCAGGTGATCATCAACCGGGCCGAGACCAGGCACCTCGACGACGCCGCGCTCCAGCGGATCGCCGAGGAGGACATCGATGCGGAGGCGGTGCTGGCCGGGCTCGAGGAGACCGGCGTGGAGCTCGACGACGAGGGCCTGCAGGGGCTCCTGGTGGAGGCCATCGAACACGCCCGCGTCGCCCGCGGCCAGCTCGCGGCCGGCGAGACCCTGACCTCGTCCGGCTGCCCGACCCTCGTGCTGCCGGCCCTGCCCAACGGCGTCGAGGTCGCCGACCTGTACGACCTCGCCTCCGCCCTCGCCGATCAGGGAGTGCACTGACATGACTCGTCGTCTCGACATCACCGGAATGCTCACCGACCCCGCGACCCGTGTCGTGGTCTGCACCGGCGCCGGCGGCGTGGGCAAGACCACCACCGCCGCCGCGGTGGCCCTGCGCGCGGCCGAGCTCGGCCGCGACACCGTGGTGCTCACCATCGACCCGGCCCGGCGCCTCGCGCAGGCGCTGGGCATCGACAGCCTCTCCAACGAGCCGTCCCGGGTGGACCTGGGACCCGAGCACGCGGATTCGGACGGGTCGCTGCACGCGATGATGCTCGACATGCGTCGCACGTTCGACGAGCTGGTCACCGCCAACACCACGCCCGAGAAGGCGCAGTCCATCCTGGACAACCACTTCTACAAGACCATGGTCACCTCCTTCGCCGGCACGCAGGAGTACATGGCCATGGAGAAGCTGGGCCAGTTGCTCGACGACTCGACGTGGGACCTCGTCGTCGTCGACACCCCTCCCTCCCGCAACGCCCTCGACTTCCTCGACGCCCCGCGCCGACTGGGCGCGTTCATGGACAGCCGTCTCATGCGGGTGTTCGCGGCGCCCGGTCGCGGGGTCGGCCGGTTGATGACCGGCGCCATGAGCACGGCGATGCGGGGGGTCTCGGCCGTCGTCGGCTCGTCCATGCTCAAGGACGCCTCCGAGATGGTCGTGGCGCTGGACTCCACGTTCGGTGGATTCGCCACCCGGGCTTCGCGCACCCAGGCGATCCTGCGCCGCAAGGGCACCGAGTTCCTGGTGGTCTCGTCCGCGGAACGGCCCGCCCTGCGCGAGGCCGCGTTCTTCGCCGAGCGGCTCTCGGAGGAGGAGATGCCGCTCGCGGGGGTCGTGATCAACCGCACCCACCCCCGACTGACCGACCTCACGGCCGAGCAGGCGTGTGCTGCGGCCGACCGGTTGGCGGGGAACCCGGAGGCCGAGGCGGTGCTGCGGATCCACGCCGACCGGGCCGGCACTGCCAAGCAGGAGGTCCGCCTGCTGGAGTCGTTCACCGACACCCATCCGGACGTGCGGATCGTGGGCGTGCCGTCGTTGCCGTTCGAGATCTCCAACCTGGAGGCCCTGCGCTCGGTCGGCGACCAGCTCTGCGGGTGACCAGCTCTGCGGATGACCAGAGCGGTCGGACGGTCATCCGGGTGACCGGACCCGGTGATACGACGCGACCCGCGGCGGGTGCCGCGGGTCGCGTCGGTGTCGGGGTACGGGGCCGATCAGGTGACGTCAGTAGATGACGGTGTGCCGCTCGATCTGCTGGGCGAAGAAGTCGGCCCAGGACCGTACCTCGGGATGCTGCTTGAGCAGAGCGCGGCGCTGACGCTCGGTCATCCCGCCCCAGACCCCGAACTCGACGCGGTTGTCCAACGCGTCGGCCCGGCACTGCAGGAGGACCGGGCAGTGGCGACAGATGGAGGCCGCCTTGCGCTGCGCGGCGCCGCGGACGAAGAGCTCGTCCGGGTCGATGTCCTTACACCGGGCCTGGGCGACCCATTCCTGGCGCCCCTCCCCGATGATCGTCTCCTCGGACCCGAGGGGATTGCTTGAACCGGGGCGGACCCCGGCGTCGTCGGTGCGGGAGGTCCCGGGAAGGGTGGCCGTCATCGATGTACCCCTGTCTGTGTGGAGTCGCGGACGGGTTGCCGTACACGCCTCCGGCCTTCTGGACCCACCCGGCGCGGCGGGCCCACGGTGTCCACGGGAGCCTCTCGGCCGTGAGTGCCGTCGGACCACGACATCATCCGGGTTCGAAACGTCCCGCGTTCCCTCATATTGTTACCGTAGTCACACAACAGAAGTAAAGAGTCGTGTGCTGCGGACGCCTCACGGGGTGGCGGGACAGGGGTGTTCACGTACTCTGGCCCCGTGTCGGCTATGAGTTCGCTGGGAAAGCTGGTCGCGACCTGTGTCGCGGCCGGGGTGGTGGCGGCCGGGTCGTTGTTCCCGATCGCCGGGGCGGCGGGGCTGGCCTCCAACAAGATGGCGGACTCGCTCTCCGGGACCTCGGCGGACCTGATCAAGGGTGATCTGCCGTCCATCTCCACGGTCACCGACTCCGAGGGCACGCCCATCGCCTGGTTGTACGACCAGCAGCGGGTGGTGGTCCCGAGCGAGGAGATCTCGCAGAACATGAAGCTGGCGATCATCGCGATCGAGGACCGCCGGTTCGCCGACCACAACGGCGTGGACTGGCGGGGCACGATCCGCGCGGCGCTCACCAACGCCACGTCCGGGGACGTGCAGCAGGGCGCCTCGACGATCGATCAGCAGCTGGTCAAGAACTACCAGTTCCTCGTCTCCGCGGAGAACGACGCGGAACGCCGCGCGGCCGTGGAGACCACACCGGCGCGCAAGATCAAAGAGATCCGGATGGCGCTCACGCTGGACAGCGAGATGAGCAAGGACGACATCCTCAGCAAGTACCTCAACCTGATCTCGTTCGGCAACGGTTCCTTCGGGGTCCAGACCGCGGCCCAGACCTACTTCGGCGTCGACGCCTCGGAACTCACCGTGCCGCAGTCCGCCATGCTCGCGGGGATGATCCAGTCCACCAGCATGTTCAACCCGTACGCCAACCCGGAGGACACCAAGAACCGCCGCGACACCGTCATCGACACCATGGTCCAGACCGGCGCGATCACGCCGGCCGAGGGCGCGGCCTACGCGGCCGAACCCCTCGGTGTGCTGGAGCGGCCCAACTCGCTGCCCCGTGGCTGCATCACCGCCGGTGACCGGGGGTTCTTCTGCGACTACGTGCTGGACTACCTGGACCAGAACGGCCTGAGCCGGGAGATGGTCCAGCAGGGCGGGTACACCATCCGCACCACCCTCGACCCGACCGTCCACGACTCGGTGCAGCGGTCGCTCAACACCTACGGCAACCCGACGGGCCAGGGCGTGGCCGAGGTCATGAGTGTCGTGCGGCCCGGCCGGGAGTCCCACAAGGTCGTGGCGATCGCCTCGAGCCGCCAGTACGGCCTCGAACTGGGCGACAGCCAGACCGTCCAGCCGCAGCCGTTCTCGCTGGTCGGCGACGGCGGGGGGTCGGTGTTCAAGGTCTTCACGGTGGCCGCGGCCATGGAGAAGGGCATGGGCACCAACACCAGCCTGGCCGTCCCGCGCCGCGTCCAGGTCTCGGGCCTGGGCGCCGGCGGCGCGCGCGGGTGCCCGCCCGCCCAGTACTGCGTGGAGAACGCCGGGTCGTACCCGAGTTCCCTGTCCGTCGCGGACGCGCTCGCGCAGTCGCCCAACACGACCTTCGTGAACCTCATCAAGGACGTGGGGGTCGCCCCCACCGTGGACATGGCGGTGCGGCTCGGTATGCGGTCGTACGACCGCAAGGGGACCGCGGCGGACGGCGACTCGATCGCCGGGTTCATCAAGAAGAACAACCTGGGGTCGTTCACCCTCGGGCCCACGGCCGTCAACGCTCTGGAACTGTCCAACGTCGGCGCCACCCTCGCCTCCGGCGGGATGTGGTGCCCGCCGAGCCCCGTCGAGTCGATCACCGACCGCACCGGCAAGCCGGTCGAGCTGAGCGAGCCGGGGTGTGAGCAGGTGGTCGAGCCGGGGCTGGCGGACACGCTCTCGGTGGCCCTGTCCAAGGACCACGTGGGGGCCGGCACCGCCGCGGGCGCCGCGGGGGCCGCGGGGTGGAGCCTCCCCATGTCGGGCAAGACGGGGACGACCGAGGCCAACCGCTCCTCCGCGTTCCTCGGCTTCACCAACCACTACTCCGCCGCCGTCTACGCCTTCAACGACGGCACCACCACCAGCGAGCTGTGCACCAGCCCGCTGCGGCAGTGCTCGTACGGCAATCTCTTCGGCGGTCTCGAGCCGGCCAACACCTGGTTCTCCGCGTTCGCCCCGATCGCCCAGATCTACGGCCCGGTCCAGCTGCCCGCGCCGGATCCCGCGTTCCAGGCGGGCACGAGCGGGGCGGGGACTCCCGATGTCGAGGGGATGAGCCAGTCGGCGGCCACCTCCCTGCTCACCGGAGCCGGATTCGTCGTCAACACGCAGTTCGTGTCCGGTACCGGACGCCCCTACGGGACGGTCGTGGGACTCGACGGCGGGACCGGGATCCCCGGATCCCAGATCACCCTCCGCGTCTCCGACGGTTCGGGCGGCGGTGGCGGTGCCGCGGCGCGGGGCACCGACGGCCAGGGCGCGTCCGGACCGGGGGCCGCGATCGGCGACGAGCCCGTCGTCCTCAACGTCCCCGGGCTCGCGCCGATCACCATCTCGCCCCCGAGGTAGTCGCCGCGGCCGGGGAGGGTTCCCGCAACCGCCGGTAGAGTGAAACGATGCAACGCCCCTCACGTCGGCCCCAGAGCACCCCGTCGAGTCCCTCCGCCCGCGCGGCGGCCGTCCTCGCGGGGGCGGTCGTGGCCGGGACCGTCTACGCCTCGGGGTGGGAGCGCAACGCGTTCACCGTCCGACGCCACTCGCTCCCCCTGCTCGCGCCGGGGTCGGAGCCCCTCAAGATCCTGCACATCTCGGATCTGCACATGATGCCCGGCCAGAAGCGCAAGCAGGACTTCCTCGCGGCACTGGCGCGGCTGGAGCCGGACCTGGTGCTCAACACCGGCGACAACCTGTCGGACGTGCGCGCGGTGCCGTCGGTCGTGCAGGCGCTCGGCCCGCTGCTCGGCCGGCCCGGGGCGTTCGTCTTCGGCTCCAACGACTACTACGCCCCGGTGCCCAAGAACCCCCTGTCCTACCTCGGGATCGGCCGGAAGAAGCACTCGTCCGTCCCGCTGCCGTGGCGCGACCTCAAGGCGGCGTTCTCCGAGCGGGGCTGGGTGGACGCCACCCACCGGCGCGCGGAGATCGTCGTGGACGGCCGGCGCGTCCTGGTGGCGGGCGTCGACGACCCCCACATCGGTCGCGACCGCTACAGCGAGATCGAGGGACCCGCCGGGCCGGCGTTCGACCTGCGGATCGGTCTGGTCCACTCCCCGGAGCCCCGGGTACTGGACCGTTTCGACGCCGACGGGTACGACCTCGCGGTGGCGGGCCACACCCACGGCGGACAGCTCTGCCTGCCCACGGGGGCGATCGTCACCAACTGCGGCATCGACCGCTCGCGGGCGCAGGGCCTGTCCGCGTGGGGCCGGAACCTGGTCCTGCACGTGTCCGCCGGACTCGGGACCTCGCCGTACGTGCCGGTCCGGACGTTCTGCAGGCCCGAGGCCACGCTTCTCGAGCTGGTCGCCGGACCCGGCGGTGGCGGAGACGACGCGACGGTGCCGGAGACGCCGCTGCGCGAACGGGTGCCGCTGCCGGCCTGACCCGGTTTCGCGAATCACCCCGGTTTCGCGAATCACCCGGCGGGGCGCTAGAGTATCCCTCGTTGTCACCGGGGTGTGGCGCAGCTTGGTAGCGCGCTTCGTTCGGGACGAAGAGGTCGTGGGTTCGAATCCCGCCACCCCGACAATGCGAGGTCCCGGGCCGTTCACGGTCCGGGACCTCGGTCATTTGCGTCCCCTGACGGTCCGATTCCGGCCGCGCTACCGGTGCACTTCGGCGTGGACGATCCGTAGAGTCGTGTCATGACCTCCCAGACCGACGTCCAGAACGCCGCGGCCCCGGGGGCGGCAGCCCCCCAGACGACCCACACGGGCCATCCCCACTACGGCCGCATCACCACCACCGGTCAGGGGGACCCCGCCCTCGCCGCCGGGCTCCAGAAGGTCCTCGACGGCCGCTGGGCGGACGCGCGCCAGATGACGCGCGAGGCCATGACCCCGGACATGCTCAACCCGATCGGGGTCACCATGGAGGAGCACCGCGCCCACGTGCTCCACCAGATGAGGCGCCTGGCCGACTCGGGCATGCCCGGGCTGGGGTTCCGCACCGAGGACGGCGGCACCGGGGACACCGGTGGGGCGTTGACCTCCTTCGAGATGCTCGGTCACCTCGATCTGTCCCTCATGGTCAAGGCCGGCGTGCAGTGGGGCCTGTTCGGCGGGGCGATCGCGAATCTCGGCGACGCCGAGACGCGTGGGAAGTACCTGCCGGGCGTCATGTCCCTGGACCTGATGGGCTGCTTCGCCATGACCGAACTCGGCGGCGGGTCGGATGTGCAGAACCTCGAGACCACCGCCACCTTCGACACGGAGACCGGCGAGTTCGTCGTCCACTCCCCCACTCCGAGTTCCGAGAAGTGGTACATCGGCAACGCGGCCCGCGACGGTTCCATGGCCGCGGTGTTCGCGCAGCTCATCACCCACGCCGACAGCGGTGAGGAGCTCCGCCACGGGGTCCACTGCCTGTTGGTGCCGATCCGGGACGAGGACGGGAACGACCTGCCGGGGGTCACGACGACCGACCACGGGCACAAGGGCGGACTGCTCGGCGTGGACAACGGCAAGATCATGTTCGACCACGTGCGTGTCCCCCGTGAGGCGCTCCTCGACCGGTTCGGTGCGGTCGACGCCGACGGACAGTACTCGTCGCCCATCGACTCCGTCGGTGCCCGCTTCTTCACCATGCTCGGCACGCTGATCCGCGGCCGTGTCTCGGTGGGCGCGGCCGCCGGTGCCGCGGCCCGGACCTCACTCGCGCTGGCGGTGCGGTATTCGCTGATCCGCCGCCAGTTCGACCACCCCGCGACGGGCAAGGGCATCCCGCTGCTGGAGTACCGCGAGCACCAGCGTCGTCTGATGCCGCGGGTGGCCCGGGCGTACGCCTACGCGTGCGCCCAGAACGCGATCGTCGCCGAGCTCCACGACTTCGAGAAGAACCCGGAGGCGTTCGACGCCGAGCGGCGCCGCGAGATGGAGTCCCACGCCGCGGGGATCAAGGCCACCGTGACGGGCTTCGCCAACGACACCATCATCGAGGCCCGTCTGGCCTGCGGTGGGGCCGGGTACATGGCCGAGAACCTGCTCACCGAGATGCGCAGGGACTGCGACGTCTTCTCGACGTTCGAGGGCGACAACGTGGTGCTGACGCAGTTGGTGGCCAAAGAGCTGCTCGGAGCCTACGCCGCGGAGTTCGGGGACATGGACCAGCGCGAGACCGTGGCCTTCGCCCTCACCACCGCGGTGGACGTGGTGCAGGAGAAGGCCCGGGCGTCGACGCTGTGGCAGAAGCTCATCGACACGGTGACGGACCGGGAGAACACGGACCTGCTCGACCGCGCCAACCAGCTGGAACTGCTGGTGGACCGCGAGGAGCACCTGTTGGAGACGGTCGCCCGCCGCCTGCGCAAGGCCCAGGGCGAGGACGGCTCGGCGGCGTTCAAGGTGTTCAACTCGGCGCAGGACCACATGCTGCAGGCCGGGCGCGCGCACATGGACAGCTGGGTGTTCGCCCGCTTCGCCGAGGCCGTGGACGCCTGCGAGGACCCCGAGGCCAAGGAGGTCCTGGGAACGCTGTGCGACCTCTACGTCCTGGACATCGTGGACCGCGACAAGGGGTGGTTCCTCGAGCACAACCGCCTGACGACCGAGCGCACCAAGGCCGCGACCGCCGCCCGCAACCGCCTGTGCACCAAGCTCGCGGGCAAGGCGCGGACCCTGGTGGACGCCTTCGCGATCCCCGAGTTCGTCTTCGACGTCCCGATGCTCACCGACGGCGGGGTGGACGCCCCCCTCGAGACCACGTCGGGAGCCGACGAGCGCGGTTGACGGGCCGCTGACCGCAGATCCCGGCCGCCACCGCGGCGCACAGGGCCACCGCGGCCAGCACCGCGGCGGCCGTCCACGCCACGGTGGGGGAACCACCCAGCAGGACCGCGTCGAGGGCTGCGGTGGCCT
>NZ_JAALDZ010000228.1:0-8050 GCF_014145125.1 Dietzia sp. CQ4
CAGCGACGCGCGCGTCATGGACGACCTGGTGCGGATACCGGGCACCAGGTACCGCATGGGGCTGGACCCGGTGATCGGTCTGGTGCCCGTCGTGGGGGACGCGCTGGGGACCGTGGTCGCGGCCGCGGTGTTGGCCGAGGCGATCCGCAACCGGGTCCCCGTCCACATCCTGTTCCGGATGGGCTGGAACTACCTCGTCGACGCGGTGCTCGGCGTGATCCCCTTCGTGGGCGACGTGGCGGACGCCGCGCACAAGGCCACGTCCAAGAACCTGCGCCTGGTGGACCGGACCATCGCCGAGGGCAGGCGCGTGGACACCGACGCCCGCGGCTACCTGCTCCGCGCGGTCGGCGCGGTGGGTCTGATGCTGCTGGTGTTGATCGGCATGGCCGGGCTCGCGCTGTGGGGCCTGCTCAGGGTGATCGGGCTGTTCTGACCCCGGCCCCCCGGCCGGCAGCCCCCGGCCCACAGGTCCCCGACCCGCAGCCCCGGCCTACACGGAGGTCACGGGCAGGAGGCGCCGCACCACGTCGTCCAGCGTGAGGACCCCCCTCACCTCGGAGACGTGGGTGCCGGGGTGGCCGCCGGATTGTTCGACGACGACGAGGTGTGCCCGCGCCTCACGCATCCGGCGGAACGCCTCGGCCACCGAGAGGTCGTGCTCGAGAGACAGGCTCGGCCGCATGAGCTCCCTCGCCGTGGCCGCCGACTGGATGTTGATCGCGTCCCGCGCGTGCACCACGCCCACCGCGGTGTCGCTGTCCATCACCAGCAGGCGCAGGTGACCGGTGCGGCGGGCCGTCTCGCGGATCTCCTCGGGCGAGGCGTCCACGTCGACCGAGGACATCTCCTCCGGGGCGGCGGGGGTGTCCACGCCGCGCTCGCCCAGCAGGTCACCGACGGTGAGCTCCTGCAGCTCCAGTGCGTTGAGCAGCTGCCGGTGGTGGGTGTCGTCGAGCGTGCCGGCCTCACCGGAGTGGCGCACGAGCTCCCGCAGGGAGTCGGCGTCCTGCCCGGAGGCCACCTCGTCGCGGGTCTCCACCCCGATCCGGTGGAGGATCCGGTTGGCGAGGGTGTTGAGCATCACCAGCAGCGGGCGGGTGATCCAGAGGAAGCCCCGCATCGGTATCGCCAACAGCGTGGCCGAGTACTCGGGGTGCGTGATGGACCACGACTTGGGAGCCATCTCGCCCACCACGAGGTGCAGGAACGTGACGATGAGCAGGGCGATGACGAACGCGATGACGTCGGCCGTCCAGTAGGGCAGGCCCCAGCCGGCGAACACCGGGGTGAGCCAGTGGTGGACAGCGGGCTTGGTGATGGAGCCGAGCGCCAGTGCGCACAGCGTGATCCCGAGTTGGGATCCCGCCAGCAGAAGCGTGAGCTCGGAGGCGTTGCGCAGGGCGGCCCGGGCGGAGGCGCTCGACGCCGCCGCGTCCTCGAGGCGGTGGCGACGCGCGGAGATCAGCGAGAACTCGACGGCGACGAAGAACGCGGACGCCGCGATGAGGACGATCGTGGCGAGCACCACGACGAGCGGGTTGCTCATGAGGCCCGATCCGGCCTCGGCGGCGAGCAGGGTGGTGGTGGGGTTCATCGCGCGGCCTCCTCGACCACGACGTGCAGTTCGGCCGGCACGCGTCGTTCGATCCGGCGCACCTCGGTCCGGAGGACCCGGTCCGCGGAGAACTCCTCCAACACGTCCGTGTCGGGAAGGGGGATGTCGACACGGTCGCCCAGCTCGGGCAGGTCACCGGTCGTCTCGACCACGAGACCGCCGAGCGTCTCGGCGTCCACCTCGGGCAGGGTGATCTCGAGCAGGCGTTCCACCTCGTCGAGATGGGTGTCGCCGGACAGGAGCCAGCCCAGACCCTCGCTGACCGGGGTCCCGGCGGCGAGCTGGGGATCGTGCTCGTCCGCGATCTCGCCGACGATCTCCTCTGCCATGTCCTCCATCGTCACGACGCCGGCGAAGCCGCCGTACTCGTCCACCACCACGGCCATCTCCGACTTCTCGGCGCTCAGGCGGGCGGCCACCTCCGGCAGGGGCAGGGAGGTGGGCACGATGATCGGCGCCCGCATCAGGGCGGACACCGCGGTGAGATCGGCCTGGTCGTCGTCGCACACCGAGAGCAGATCGTGGAGGTCCACGATGCCGATCACGTCGTCGGAGTCGTCGCCGACGACCGGGTAGCGGGTGTGGCCGGTGGCCATCTTGGACAGGACCTCGTTGACCGTGTCCTCCGCGCGGACCACATCGGTGCGGCTCCGCGGGATCATGGCGTGCTCGGCGGGTTGTCCGGGGAAGTCGAGCATCCTGTCCAACAGGTCGCTGAGCTCCTCGGACAACTCGCCGGTCTCTTCGGACTCGGCGACGATGTGCTCCAGGTCGCGGGCGGTGGCGGAGTGCTCCTTGTCATGCACCGGCTCGATACCCACGGCCTTGAGCAGCGCCTCGGACGCCTTGTCGAACAGACCGATGAGCCAGCCGAACAGAGCGAGGTAGATCGTGGTGGACCGGGCCAGCCAGCGTGCGACCGGCTCCGGCTTGGCGATGGCCAGGTTCTTGGGCACCAACTCGCCGAAGATCATCTGCACGACCGTCGAGAAGAGCAGTGCCAGCACCGTGCCGACCACCACGCCGACTCCCTGCGGCACGGACGCCAGGCCGAGGAGTTCGCCGATCGAGCGGCCGATGAGCGGTTCGGCCACGTAACCGACGACCAGGGTGGTGACGGTGATACCGAGCTGGGCGCCCGAGAGCATGAAGGATGTTCGTCTGGTCACGCCGAGGACGCGTGCCGCCGCCGGGTCGCCCTTCTCCGCCGCGGCCCCCATCCGGGAGCGGTCGACGGCCATGAACGCGAACTCCTGGGCCACGAAGTAGCCCGTGAGCGCGGTGATCGCCAGGACCACCACGACTCCGACGAGTAGTGAGAGCGCGATGCTCATCCGGTGTTCCCCCTTCCGAGAAGGGGGCTGATAGATCGGGCCGGTGTATCGGCTCGGCTCACTGGAGGTGCTCCTGCGCTTTCGTCGGGGTCGCCCACGGGCCGGTGCCCGGGGTGACTACCGATTGTCCCGCCCATCGCCGGAAATGTCGACTCCGTTCCGGCGTGTGGCGTCGCCGGGCGTGTCAGTGACCGGCGGAGCGTATCGCCCGGGAGACGGCGTCCAGCGCCATCAGGCGGACCGTGTCGACGTCGGCGGCCACCTCGCCGGTGGCCACGGCGACGAAACCGTCACCGTCGTACCGGGTGTGCGGCGGAGTCAGCGCCCGGGAGAGCCCGTCGTGGGCGCCCTGAGCGACGACGAAGCACGCGGTCTTGTCCAACCTCGCGTTGGTCATCACCACTCCGATGGTGGTGTGGACCCGATCGGAGGTGTAGTCGAACGGCGGGACCAGGTTAGCGACACTGTCGAGGTCGACCTCGGTGCCTCCCGGGTCGACGTCCCCGTAGGCGTTCACCGCGCACAGCGCCCCCACGACCAGGTCGCCCAGTGTGCTCTCCGCGTACCGGATCCCGCCCGCGCGGAGGTTCTCCACCCCGCGCCACTGCGACGTGAACGCCCCGGTCCCCGCACCGAGCTGCCCCACCTCGAACCGCGGCCCGCTCGCCGCGACCGCGGCGGAGTAGCCGTCCTCCGCCGTCGGCCGGACCTTCGGGTCGCCGACCCCGAGGTCGAACAGCGCCAGGGTCGGCACGATCGGGACGCGTCCACCGGGAGTGGGCACGCCCCGCCCGGCCTCCTCGAGGAACCGCATCACCCCCTCGGCGGCGGCCAGGCCGAACGCCGACCCGCCGGTGAGGAGGACCGCGTCGATCGAGGTCACGGCCTTGTCGGGGGCGAGTGCATCGAGGTCGCGGGTCGCCGGGGCGCCACCGCGCACCTCTCGTGAGGCCACCGCCCCCTCGGGGAGGAGCACCACCGTGCACCCCGTCATCGCCGACGGGTCCGTCCAGTGGCCGATCGAGACTCCGGGCAGGCGGGTCCGGGGTGTGCGGGGCTCCATCGGGCAAAATTAGCGTGCCGACCATCCGACCGGCAACGGTGTCGACCGGCCCCTCAGTCGGCGGAACCCTTCTGCCAGGTGCTCCACGGGACAGCCCAGTCGCCGTTCTGCCAGATCCCCTGCTCCGGTCCGCCGGTGTTGCGGACCTCGACGATGTCCCCGGCGACCGCCTGGTCGAAGTACCAGGACGCGTCGTCCGGGGAGAGGTTGAGGCATCCGTGCGAGACGTTGGTGTTGCCCTGGGCCCACATCGACGAGGCGAGGGCGTGGAAGTAGATGCCCTCGTTGGTGAGACGGACCCCGTGGTCGACGGTCACCTTGTAGCCGACGTCCAGCGGCAGACCGTAGGTCGACGAGTCCATGAGCACCGAGCTGGCCTTGTCGAGGACCGTGTAGACGCCCCGCTGGGTCCAGAAGTGCATGCTCACACCGTTGTAGGTCGCCCACCCGCCCTTGCCCATCGACGTGGGCATGGTCTTGACCAGCTCCTGGTTGTGGAACACCGAGACCGTCTTGGTGACGTCGTCGGCGATGGCCACCCGTCGGTCACCGATGGTGAAGTCCACCTCCGCGCCCTCTCCGCCCCACTGGCCGCCGCCGAGGTTCCGGCCCTCGGTGTCCAGGTCCACGTGGACCCGGGTGCCGGTGGCGTAGTAGTCCCTCGGTCGCCAGTGCGCGGTGGTGTCGTCGAGCCAGAACCAGTTGCCCTCGACGGCGGGCTCGGTGGTGACCGTCATGTGCTTCTCCACGGTGGCGCGGTCGGCCACCGGCTGATCGAATCTGGCGCCCACGATGATCCCGACGCCGTACTCCCGGCCCGACTCCAGTGCACCACCGCCCGGGGTGACCAGGGTGGGGCTGATGATGGCCTGAGGATTGGCCATGGTGAACGTGCGCGTGTCGGTCCTCGGGCCGCCCGTCGCACCCCGATAGGTGACGTCCAGGGTGTAGGTGCGCCCGTACCCGAGGGTGACCGCCGGCTCCCACGAGGTCGCGTCCCGCGACAACTCGCCCTCGATCTCCTTGCCCGCGTCGTTGGTGAGGACCACCTCGGTCAGGGAACCGTTCTCGACCCGGGCCCGGACGCCGTCCACCACGGCGACGTCCGTCGCCCCGTCGGCCGGGGTGATCCGGAGGGTCGCCGGCTCCGGTGCCTGGGACGTCTCGCTCGGGGTGGTCTCCCCGGCCGAACCGGTGGGGACGGGGATGGTGCACCCGGTCGCGACGAGCAGGAGGGCCAGTAGCCCGGCGAGGATGACGAGGGGGACCTGCGCCGCCGAGCGCGAGAGGTACCCGGACCGGGACAAGGACATGCGTGACTCCGAGGCAGAACTGAGGGTGTACCGGTGAGTACCGGCTTATGTGCACATGATGCACGTCGGGTCCGACACGACGCGAACCCACACGGGCGCATCCGGCGTGTCGTTGTGGAGTTGTGACCGGATCGGGCCGGGACGCCCCCGAAACGTGAGGCACGTCTCGGATGGCGGGGCTCCGGCTGCGGTCCCGCACCGCGCCACCGACGGGGCGCACGGAGCGGGGCGGAGGAGTACAACGGAGGCCATGAGTATCGAACGCCCTGTGACCATCATCGGCGGCCACGGCAAGGTCGCCCTCCGCGCCGCCCGGATCCTGTCGGAGGCGGGTGCCCAGGTGAACTCGGTCATCCGCAATCCGGACCAGGCCGACGACATCCGCGAGGTGGGCGCGACGCCCGTCGTCGCAGATGTCGAGACGCTCGACGTGGACGGCCTGCGGGAGGTGCTGCGCGGCAGCGGCTCCGTGGTGTGGGCCGCCGGCGCCGGTGGCGGGAGCGCCGACCGCACCTACGCGGTCGACCGCGACGCGGCGATCCGCTCCATGGACGCCTCCGCGGAGGAGGGGGTCGAGAGGTACGTCATGATCTCCTATGACGGGGCCCGCACCGACCACGGAGTGCCCGAGGACGACTCGTTCTACCCGTACGCGCAGGCCAAGGCCGCCGCGGATGCCCATCTCCGGGAGTCCGAGCTGCAGTGGACGATCCTCGGTCCGGGGATGCTCACCGACGACGCCGGAGGTGAGTCGATCGGTGTGGGCGCCGACAAGCGCGAGGACCGGGCCACGAGCCGGGACGTCGTGGCCGCCGTCACGGCAGCGGTACTGCGACGGCCGGACACCGTCGGTCGCACGATCGAGTTCTCCGACGGCGAGACCCCCATCGGTGAGGCACTGACCAGGGAGTGACGCGCGGGTGACCCGGCCGGGGCGGGTCGTCCACGAGATGGGCGGGGCACCGCGCCGGGGGCGGCACGGCTATCCTCGACCGGTGCGGATCCTGGTGGGCGGCTCGTGGATCACGGTGTCCTGCGCACTTCTCACCGCGCTGTGGAGCGTTCCGCAGTTCCTGGCGACCGGCACCGTCACCCTGAGTTCGCACCCACTCTTCGTGATCCTGTTCCTGTTCCCCGCGCAGATCGGGGTGCCGGTGTGCCTGCTCGTGGCACTGAACTCGGTACTGTTGCTCTCCCGCGGCCGCCTGGTCACCAGCCCGCGACGGTTCCTGGCCGGGGGCCAGATCCTCACTGTCGCGCTGTTGGGCATCTGCGCGTTGCTCCTGGTCCTGCCGACCACGTTCGGGCGGGAGTTCATCGTGATGGCGCTGGCCTTCCAGGTGGGGCAGGTCGTGGTGGCCGTGGGGCTCGCACTCCATCTCCTGCGCCGCCGGAGGTTCCGCCGCCGCCCGGAGACGGCCGATCCGACCCCGCCGGTGCCCACCGACCCGTGAACCCGGGCCCTCTGACCCGTGAACCCGGGCCCACCGACCCGTGAAACCGGGTCCTCTGACCCGTGACACGGTCGGCCCTGTCCCGGCGAGGCGGGTGTCCGGGCTGACACTATGGGTCCATGCGAGCCATCCATATCTCATCCCATGACGGACCCGCCGCCCTCGAGGTGGTCGACCTCCCCGAGCCGGAGCCGGGGGCGGTCCTCATCGACGTCCACGCCGCAGGGGTGACCTTCCCCGAGGTGCTCCAGACCCGCGGGAAGTACCAGATGTCGCCCCCGCTGCCCTTCGTTCCCGGCTCGGAGGTGGCCGGCGTGGTCCGCTCCGCTCCCGAGGGCTCCGGTTTCGCCGCAGGCGACCGTGTGTGCGCCTTCCCCGGACTCGGCGGCTTCGCCGAGGTGGTCTCCACGGATCCCTCACAGGTGTTCCGGCTGCCCGACTCGTTGACCTTCGCCCAGGGGGCGTCCATCCCCATGAACGTCCTCACCGTGCACTTCGCGCTGGCGCACCGCGGCCGGCTCCAGCCCGGGGAGACGGTTCTCGTGCACGGCGCGGGTGGCGGGATCGGGATCGCCGCCACGCAGTTCGCCGTCGCGTCCGGCGCCCGCGTGATCGCGGTGGCCTCCACCGGGGACAAGCGGGAACTGGCCCTCAAGGCAGGCGCGTCCGACGCCATCGCGCCGGAGGGGTTCAAGGACGCGGTGAAGGAGCTCACCGGCGGGAAGGGTGTCGACATCGTCGTCGACCCCGTGGGCGGTGACCGCTTCACCGACTCCATCCGGTCCCTCGGACAGGAGGGCCGGATCCTCGTGATCGGCTTCACCGGTGGCGAGATCCCCACGGTCAAGGTCAACCGACTGCTGCTCGGGAACAAGAGCGCCGTCGGGGTGGGCTGGGGCGAGTACTGGATGAGCAACCCCGGTTACCTGCAGAAGCAGTGGGCCGAGGTGGAGCCGCTGTTGGCCGCCGGGAAGCTCGACCCGCTCGTCGGTGCGGAGTTCCCGCTGGAGAAGGCCACCGAGGCCCTCGAGCTCATGGACGGCCGTGGCGCGGTCGGCAAGATCGTGCTCACCACCGGGCGCTGAGCGACCCCCGGCCCGGAAGCCCCGTCGAGTCCATCACCCCATCGAGAAGAGCGTTCCGCGCACCCGCTCTCGGCGGATACGTGCGGAACGCTCTTGTCGACGAGCCCGACGAGCCCGCCGAGACCGACGAGACCGCCGGGCCGCCGGGCCGCCGGGCCGGCGAGCCCGACGAGCCCGGCGAGA
>NZ_JAALDZ010000229.1:0-5749 GCF_014145125.1 Dietzia sp. CQ4
GGGGCCGCTCCGGGACGCGTGGCGCGCGAGGGAGAAGGCGATGGCAACCGGCGACCGTGATCGGCCGAGGGGCCGGAGGATGGTCATGGCCCCCCACCTGAGCGGCCTGGACCCGGACCCGGACCGCGGCGCGGAGATCGAGCAGAAGTCGCCCGGTGAGCGCGACGGCGCCGTGCCCCGCGGCGAGTTCGTCCGCAGTGTGATCGGGACCGTCGCCGGGGTCGCGGCCGCGGTGCTGGTCTACACGGTCATGCCGGGGGACCTGGAGCACAACGCGCGACTGACCGCTGCCGTGGCGGTGCTGCTGGGGATCTGGTGGATGACCGAGTGCATCCCCATCCCCGCCACGGCGCTGGTGCCGCTCATCGCGTTCCCGGTGCTGGGTCAGGACATCTCGGTCGACGACGTCGGCGCCCAGTACGGCAACAACATCATCTTCCTGTTCATGGGCGGATTCCTCATCGCGATCGCCATGCAGAGGTGGAACCTGCACCGACGGATCGCCCTGCTGACGGTCCGGGCGATGGGCACCCGCTCGACACGGGTCATCGCCGGGTTCATGATCGCGACCGGCTTCCTGAGCATGTGGGTGTCCAACACCGCCACGGCCGTGATGATGCTGCCGATCGGCGTCTCCGTCCTCATGCTCGCCTCCGAACTGGGCGGGAACGGGTCCGGAGGTCAGGAGGACGACCCCGAGGGGTCGATGCCCCGGATGGACTCCTCGTCGGACCCGACGTCCGACGAGGTCAAGAAGGCCGTCATCCGGTCGAACTTCGGGACCGCCCTCATGTTGGGCATCGCCTACGCCGCGTCGATCGGATCGCTGGCGACGATCATCGGAACCCCGCCCAACACCCTGCTCGCCGGCTACCTCGAGAGCGAGCACGGCATCATCCTGGGTTTCGGCCGGTGGATGATGGTGGGTCTCCCACTGTCGATCGTGATGCTCCTGGTCGCCTGGTTCCTGCTCACCAAGGTGCTGTTCAAGCCGGAGGTGGAGCGGATCCCCGGGGGGCGGCAACTGTTCGACGACGAGCTACGCAGCCTCGGCCCCATCTCGTCGGGCGAGAAACGCGTCCTGGCCGTGTTCGTCGCCGCCGCCGTCGCGTGGGTGACCGTGCCGTTGGTGTGGGAGGACCCGCCCGTCTCCGACGCGGGGATCGCGTTGATCGCCGGACTCGTGCTGTTCCTGCTCCCCGCCGGCACCGCGCGTGGCGTTCGTCTGTTGACGTGGGAGGCCGCGCTCGCCCTGCCCTGGGGGGTGCTCCTGCTCTTCGGCGGCGGGCTGGCGCTGTCGGCCCAGTTCTCCGGGTCCGGGCTCACCGACTGGATCGGTGAGAAGTCCGCCGCCCTCGGTGGCCTGCCGGTCGTCCTGCTGGTCGTCGTCGCCGCCGGCGGGGTCCTCATCCTGACCGAACTGACCAGCAACACCGCGACCGCCGCGACGTTCCTGCCGGTCGCGGGTGGGGTGGCGCTGGGTCTCGGGCTCGACCCGATGCTGCTGGCGGTCCCGGTCGCCCTGGCCGCCACCTGCGCGTTCATGCTGCCGGTGGCGACCCCGCCCAACGCCATCGCGTACGGATCCGGATACGTGACGATCGGCCAGATGATCCGCGGCGGGGTGTGGCTCAACCTCGTGGGGATCGTGCTCATCACGCTCGTCACCATGACCCTCCTGGTGTGGGTGTTCGGACTGACCTCCTGACGGGGGCGATAGCGTCGGGGGCATGAGCGTCGCGCGTACCCCCTCTCTCAGGTCGGCCGTCGAGCCGTTCCACGTCATGAGTGTCCTGGCCGCGGCGGCGCGGCGTCAGGAGACCCACGGCGACGTGATCTCCCTGTGTGCCGGGCAGCCCTCGACCCCGGCGCCCGGGCCGGTGCTGGAGGCCGCACGGCGCGCGGTGGACGGCGAGATCCTCGGCTACACCGAGGCGATCGGAATCCGACCGCTCCGGGAGGCGATCGCGGACCACCACCGGCGGGTGGACGGTGTCGAGGTGACCGCCGACGACGTCGTCGTCACCACCGGGTCGTCCGGCGGATTCACGGTGCTCTTCCTGGCCGCGTTCGATCCCGGGGACACCGTCGTCATGGCCCGCCCCGGGTACCCCGCCTACCGCAACACCCTCCAGGCCCTGGGCTGCCTTGTCCACGAGATCGCCTGCGGCCCCGGGACCCGGTACCAACCCACGGTCGCGCAGCTCGAGGCGGTCACGGCGGAGCTGGGCCACCCGCCCGCCGGCCTCATCGTGGCCAGTCCCGCCAACCCGACCGGGACGATCATCGACGCCGCCGAACTCGCCGCCCTCGCGCGCTGGTGCGAGGCCCACGGCACGTTGCTGGTCAGCGACGAGATCTACCACGGCGTCACCTACGGCCGGGAGTGCGCGAGCGCATGGCGGACGAGCCGCGAGTCCGTGGTGATGGGCTCGGTGTCCAAGTACTTCTCGATGACCGGGTGGCGGATCGGGTGGATGCTGCTGCCGCGGTACCTGAGCGCCCCCGTGGACCGGCTCATCGGCAACCTCACCATCTGCCCGCCCGCGCACGCCCAGTTCGCCGCCGTCGCCGCGTTCACCGAGGACTCGGCAGCCGAGCTCGACTCACACGTGGAGCGGTACGCCCGGAACCGCGAGCTCGTGCTGCGCCGACTCGCCGGACTCGGGGTGGGGGAGACCGCACCTCCCGACGGAGCCTTCTACACCTACTTCGACGTCTCGCAGTGGACCGACGACTCGGTGGCGTGGTGCGCGGAGATCCTCGAACGCACGGGGGTCGCGCTGACACCCGGCGTCGACTTCGACACCGTCGACGGTCGGCACACGGTGCGCCTGAGCTTCGCCGGGGACACCGCCGAGATCGCCGAGGCGATGGACCGACTGGAGGCCGTACTGGTCCCGCGGCAGCCGCCCACGGGTTAACGTCGGCGCATGGGTTCCGCCGAGATCATCACCGCCATCGTCTACATCACCCGCCCGTGGCTGTTGCTCGAGGCGCCGCTGACGGTGGATCAGGTCTACCTCAACGCACGCGAGATCCTCGCCGGGTCCACCGGCGGCTCGATGATCTCCTGACCGGGCTGCGATACTGGGGGCGTGACCGCCCAGAACGCCGTACCCGCCCGGGCCACCAAGCCCCGGATCTCCAACGTCCTCGCCTCGCGCTACGCGAGCGCCGACCTGGCCACTCTGTGGTCCGCCGAGCACAAGATCGTGCTCGAGCGGCAGCTGTGGATCGCGGTCCTGCGCGCCCAGCGTGATCTGGGAGTCACCGTTCCCGACGGTGTGATCGAGGCCTACGAGGCCGTGATCGATCGCGTGGACCTGGCGTCGATCGCCGAGCGCGAGCGGGTGACCCGGCACGATGTCAAGGCCCGGATCGAGGAGTTCAACGCCCTCGCCGGACACGAGCAGATCCACAAGGGAATGACGAGCCGGGACCTCACCGAGAACGTCGAGCAGCTCCAGGTGATCCGCTCCCTCGAGTTGGTCCGCGACCGCGGGGTGGCGGCGGTTCGCCGGTTGGCCGAGCACGCGGTGGCGCACCGCGACCAGGTGATGGCCGGCCGCAGCCACAACGTCGCCGCGCAGGCCACCACCCTGGGCAAGCGCTTCGCCTCCGCGGCCGATGAGCTGCTGTTGGCGCTCGAGCGGGTCGACTCACTGATGGAGCGGTACCCCCTGCGCGGTATCAAGGGCCCGATGGGCACCGCGCAGGACATGCTCGACCTGCTCGGGGGCGACGCCGGGAAGATGTCGGAGCTCGAGAGCCGCATCGCCGGGCACCTGGGCTTCTCCCGGACCCTGGACTCGGTCGGCCAGGTGTACCCGCGGTCCCTCGACCACGAGGTCGTCTCCGCCCTGGTCCAGTTGGGCGCCGGCCCGTCCTCGCTGGCCCACACGATCCGGCTGATGGCCGGACACGAGCTGGTCACCGAGGGTTTCCAGCCCGGCCAGGTCGGGTCGTCGGCGATGCCGCACAAGATGAACACCCGGTCCTGCGAGCGGGTCAACGGGCTCCAGGTGGTCCTCCGCGGGTACGGCTCCATGGCCGCCGAGCTCGCCGGCGCGCAGTGGAACGAGGGCGACGTCTTCTGCTCGGTGGTGCGTCGCGTCGCTCTGCCGGATGCGTTCTTCGCGCTGGACGGCATGTTCGAGACGTTCCTGACCGTGCTCGACGAGTTCGGGGCGTACCCGGCCGTGATCGACAAGGAGCTCCAGCGCTACCTGCCGTTCCTCGCCACCACCAAGGTCCTCATGGCGGCCGTCCGGGCCGGGGTCGGCCGAGAGGTCGCGCACGAGGCGATCAAGGAGAACGCGGTGGCGGTGGCGTTGGCGATGCGGGAGGAGGGCCGCGAGCCCGACCTCGTCGACCGGCTCGCCGCCGACGACCGGCTGCCGCTGGACCGCGCGGCGCTGGAGGGGGCACTGGCCGATCGCGCCGCGTTCATCGGTGCCGCCGGTGATCAGGTCGACGCCGTGGCCGCCCGCGTCGAGGCACTCGTTGCCCGGTACCCGGAGGCCGCCGGGTACGCCCCGGGCTCGATCCTCTAGCGGGAGTCACGCCCCGCCGGCGAGCCCCGTCCGGTAGGCCCACACCACGGTCTGTAGCCGGTCCCTGGTGCCGAGCTTGGTCATGGCCCGCCCCAGGTGTGACTTCACGGTGGACTGTTCCACGTGGAGGGCGGCCGCGATCTCGGCGTTGGACATGCCCTCGGCGAGCAGCCGGACGATGTCACGTTCGCGGGGGGTGAGGGGGCCGGCGGCCTCCGCGGGGTCGGGGGCCCGGCGCCGGCGGGCGAACTCGGCGATCACGCGCCGGGTCACGGATTGGTCGACCATTCCCTCCCCGCGGGCGAGGCGTCGGATGGCCTGCGCGAGCTCGGCGGGGTCGCAGTCCTTGAGGATGAATCCGCTGGCCCCGGCCTCCAGGGCCCCGAACACGTAGTCGTCTAGATCGAAGGTCGTCACCACGAGTACGGCGGGCCGGTCGCCGTCGCGTTCGGCGACGATCTGCCGGGTCGCGGTGAGTCCGTCCCCGCCGGGCATCCGCACGTCCATGCAGACGACGTCGGGTCGGGTGCGGCGCACCATGGTGACGGCCTCGGGGCCGCTGGACGCCTCCCCGACCACGTCGAGGTCCGCCGCCTCCTCCAGCAGCACCCGGAACCCGGCGCGCACCACCGCCTGGTCGTCGACCAGCGCCACCCGGATCATGCGCGCCCCCCGTCATCCGTGGCCACGGGGACCCGCAGCCGCACCCTCCACCCGCCGTCATCGGTCCCACCCGCGTCGAGGGTTCCCCCGACGAGGTCCGCTCGCTCGCGCATCACCGCCAGTCCGGTCCCACCGTGTGTGCCGCGGACCGGTGCCGGTCCCTCGAGGGCGGGACCGTTGTGCACCTCGAGCACCACCCCGTCGACCTCGTAGGTCACCCGCACCGTCACGTCCGCGCCGCCCGCGTGCTGCCGGGCGTTCGTCACGGCCTGCTGCGCCACCCGGAACACCGACACGTCCACGAGGGCCGGGAGGGGGACCGGGTCGCCGACGAGCTCGACGGTCACCCGGTCCCCGAGCGACCGGGCCGTCCTGGTCAGGTGGTCGAGCGCCGCGATCCCCGGCACGGGTGCCAGTCCGTCGCGGTCCCCGGCCTCCCCGGAGTCCTCGCGCAGCAGCCCGACCATCTGCCGCAGGTTGTCGAGGGTCTCGCGGCCCTGGTCCCGCAACCACACGGCCCCGGCCCGCGC
>NZ_JAALDZ010000022.1:0-38955 GCF_014145125.1 Dietzia sp. CQ4
ACCGGACCGGACGCCGCAGCGGCGGGTGCGGGCGCGCCGGTCGGGGACGCCAATAACGGGGCCACCGTCCGCCCGGCGGAGGCGCGCGGAGCCGGCGGCACGACCGAGGTGCCGCAGACCAACACCCCGTCCACCCACACCGCGGCGGACAGCGATGTCGAGCGCCTCGACTCCCAGAAGCAACTGCTCAACGGCGTCGAGTACACCCTGCCGCCCGTCAGCCTGCTGACCGCGGGGGACCCGCCCAAGGAGCGCAGCGAGTCCAACGACCAGATGATCGACGCCATCCAGGGCGTCCTCGAGCAGTTCAAGATCGACGCCGCGGTCACCGGGTTCACCCGCGGGCCGACGGTCACGCGCTACGAGGTCGAACTCGGCCCCGGCGTCAAGGTCGAGAAGATCACGGCGCTGCACCGGAACATCGCCTACGCGGTGGCCACGGACAACGTCCGTCTCCTCGCCCCGATCCCCGGCAAGTCCGCGGTGGGCATCGAGGTCCCCAACCTCGACCGGGAGCTGGTGAGGCTGGCCGACGTGCTCACCGACCCCAAGACCGCCACCAAGCACAACCCGATGCTCATCGGACTGGGCAAGGACATCGAGGGGGACTTCGTCACCGCCGACCTGTCCAAGATGCCGCACCTCCTGGTGGCCGGCTCGACCGGTTCGGGTAAGTCCAGCTTCGTCAACTCGATGCTCGTGTCGTTGCTCACCCGCGCGACACCGGACGAGGTGCGCCTGATCCTCGTGGATCCCAAGATGGTCGAGCTGACGCCGTACGAGGGGATCCCACACCTGATCACCCCGATCATCACGCAGCCCAAGAAGGCGGCCGCCGCGCTGGCGTGGTTGGTCGAGGAGATGGAACAGCGCTACCAGGACATGAAGTCCACCCGCGTGCGCCACATCACCGATTTCAACGAACGGGTCAAGTCCGGTGCCATCACGACCCCGCCCGGCAGCGAACGGGTGTACCGCCCGTATCCGTACATCGTCGCGGTGGTGGACGAACTCGCCGACCTCATGATGACCGCGCCGCGTGACATCGAGGACGCGATCGTGCGGATCACCCAGAAGGCCCGTGCCGCCGGGATCCACCTGGTGCTGGCCACGCAGCGCCCGTCCGTCGACGTGGTCACGGGTCTCATCAAGACCAACGTGCCGTCGCGTCTGGCCTTCGCCACGTCCTCGCTCACCGACTCGCGGGTCATCCTGGACCAGGCGGGGGCGGAGAAGCTGATCGGGATGGGTGACGGTCTCTTCATCCCGATGGGGGCGTCGCGACCCGTCCGCATGCAGGGTGCGTTCATCACCGACGAGGAGATCCACGAGGTCGTGGACTACGCCAAGAACCAGGCGGAGCCCGACTACGACGACACCGTCACCGCCGCCAAGGAGGAGTCCAAGAAGGACATCGACGGCGACATCGGGGACGACCTCGACGACCTGCTCGCGGCCGTCGAGCTCGTGGTCTCCAGCCAGTTCGGGTCCACCTCGATGCTGCAGCGCAAGCTCCGCGTCGGGTTCGCCAAGGCGGGTCGGCTCATGGACCTGATGGAGTCCCGCGACATCGTCGGACCCTCGGAGGGCTCGAAGGCCCGCGACGTGCTGGTCAAGCCGGAGGAGCTGGGGTCGGTCATCTGGATGATCAAGGGCGGCACCCCGCCCGAGGAGGACCCGGGAGACCTGCCTGCCGGGAGCGAGAACCTGGACGAGGCGCCGGTGGGCTGAACCGCGCGCTCTCAGGCCAGCGCGCCGTACACCGGCATCCACTCCCGGACGGTGACCTCGGAGACCATTCCGCGCAGACAGTGGGGGTCCTCCGCCACCAGTGCGCGGGCGGTGTCGGAATCGGCGGCCTCGACGACGAGCAGGGCGCCCGAGCCGTCCGTGTACGGACCCACCGACCGGATCGATCCCGCGTCGACCTGGGCGGAGAGCCACTCGCGATGGGCGGGCTTGTTGGCCTCCCGGTCATCGGTCTGCTCGGGCTCGTACCGGTAGTCGACTGCGAAGAGCGGCATCGGTGTGGTCCTTCCTGGTCGCTGCGGGGGTGTTGTCGGATCAAGGGTATTCGGCCGGGTCTCGCTAAGGTGAGGGGGTGACACTTCCCATCACCGATGACGGACGCCCCGGCGCCGAGGTCCCCGTACTCAACATCGCCAACGTGCTCACCGTCCTGCGGATCGTGTTGGTCCCGGTGTTCGTGGTCCTGTTCTTCGTGGCCGACGCGCAGGACCCGTGGTGGCGGGTGGGTGCGTTCGTCGTCTTCGTGCTCGCGATGGCGACCGACTACGTGGACGGGTACCTCGCCCGGCGGCTGGGTCTGGTGACGGACTTCGGCAAGATCGCCGACCCGATCGCGGACAAGGCGCTCATGGCGGCGGCGATGATCTCGCTGTCCCTGGTCCACGAGCTGTTCTGGTGGGTGACGATCGTGATCCTCGTCCGCGAGGTGGGGATCACCCTCTGGCGTCTGTTCGGCGTCGACCACGTGGTGGCGGCCAGTAAGGGTGGCAAGCTCAAGACCGTGACCCAGACCCTGGGGCTGGGCATGCTGATCCTCCCGCTACCGCACTGGGTCTGGCCCGTCGAATGGGCCGTGATCGGCGTGGCGCTGGTCCTGACCGTCTACACGGGTATCGATTACCTGGTGAAGGCGCGTCAGGCCGCCAGGGCCGGGCACTGAGCCCCCCGGCCCGGGTTGCCATGACCTCCGCTGATCTCCCCGATCCGGGTGCCGCGGCCGCGGTGGCCGCACTCGGCGGGCGCGGGTGGACCCTGGCGACCGCCGAGTCGCTGACCGCGGGGATGCTCGCGGCCACGGTGGCGGGGGTTCCGGGGGCGAGCGCGGTGCTCCGGGGTGGCCTGGTTGTCTACGCCACCGATCTCAAGCACACTCTCGCGGGCGTTGCCGAGGAGGTTCTCCGGAGGCACGGGGCCGTGTCGGGGGAGACGGCGCGCGCGCTCGCCCTGGGGGCGGCGGAGCGATGCGGCGCCGACGTCGGTGTGGGTCTGACCGGTGTGGCGGGACCCGACCGCCAGGAGGGGCGGGCCGTGGGGACCGTTCACGTGGGGATCTGCGCGCCGGGAGTCGCGGCGAGGTCGACCGAGCTCTCCCTGGACGGCGGTCGAGCCGAGATCCGTCGGGCGGCCTGTGCCGCCGCCCTCGATCTGCTGGTGGGGATCGTCGACGAGGTCGGGAACGAATCGGCGACGTGAGGCGTTGTACCCCGTGATGCCGAACATCCAGATGACCACGCTGCCCCGACCGGACCACCGGAGCGGGCCCCCGCTGCTGCGGGAGACCCTCGGGACGGTCCTTCGCGGCCTGCGGGGGGATTCGGGGCGGACCCTGCGGGACGTCGCCGACGCCGCCCGGGTGAGTCCCGGGTACCTCTCCGAGATCGAACGTGGTCGCAAGGAGGCCTCGAGCGAGTTGCTCGCGTCCATCTCGGGTGCTCTCGACGTCTCGCTCGGCGAGATCCTCATCCGCGCGGCCCTCGAGGTCTCGCCCCCGGGTACCGTCTCGCTCCCGGGCACCGTCGCGGAGCCCGTCCTCGCGGCCTGAGCCCCACCCCGGCAACGCCCGGTGGTCGCCCCCCGACCTTGTTCGGTACCGTGGTACCGACCAGTCGTCCGAATCGGCAGAAGGACACTACGCAGCGATGGCCAATCCGTTCACCAAGGCATGGCGCTACCTCATGGCGTTGTTCGATTCGAAGATCGACGAGAATGCTGACCCCAAGGTCCAGATCCAGCAGGCCATCTCGGACGCGCAGCGGCAGCACCAGCAGCTGTCCCAGCAGGCGGCCGCCGTGATCGGCAACCAGCGGCAACTGGAGATGAAGCTCAACCGCCAGCTCGCCGACATCGAGAAGCTGCAGGGCTCCACGCGGCAGGCACTGCAGATGTCCGAGCAGGCCCATCAGAACGGCGACACCCAGAAGGCGACCGAGTACGAGAACGCCGCGGAGGCCTTCGCCGCTCAGCTGGTCACCGCCGAGCAGAACGTCGAGGACCTCAAGGGACTCCACGACCAGTCGCTCCAGGCCGCGGCCCAGGCCAAGAAGGCCGTGGAGCAGAACGCGATGGTGCTCCAGCAGAAGGTGGCCGAACGGACCAAGCTGCTCAGCCAGCTGGAGCAGGCCAAGATGCAGGAGCAGGTCAGCGCGTCGCTGCAGTCCATGTCCGAGGTCTCGTCGGGCGGGAACACCCCGAACCTCGACCAGGTCCGCGACAAGATCGAGCGGCGGTACGCCAACGCCCTCGGGTCGGCGGAGCTCGCCCAGAACTCGGTTCAGGGCCGGATGCTTGAGGTCGAGCAGGCCTCGACCCAGATGGCCGGGCACAGCCGTCTCGAGCAGATCCGGGCGTCGATGAAGGCCGAGGGTGGTCAGCTCGGACAGGGGACCGGCTCTGCGTCCCAGCTCCCCCAGGGGCAGCCGCAGTCCGCCACCCCGCCTCAGCAGCAGGCGCAGACCGAACAGCAGTGAGTCGTCCGAGGACGGGCCGCCGGTGAACTGACCGGCGGCCCGTCGTCGTCCGTGGTGAAGGGGCACACGTGACACTGACCGAGTTCAGGGCCCGGACCGTCGAGGCCTTCGGGGACCTGCGGGCCGATCATCTCGTGAGGTCCCATCATCTGGCCGCGTTCGACGGGCGCACCGCCGACGAGGCCATCGACGCCGGTGCCTCCGTCAAGCAGGTCTGGTTGGCGCTGTGTTCGGAGTTCGAGGTTCCCGACTCATTACGCTGACCCCGTGGCGGCGTGTCGTTCGATCTCGAACACGCGTTCGTCTACACTCGGGTCATGTGATGACGGGATGGCCCGTCCACAGGGCGACATCCCTCCACAGTGAAGGGTTGCCGGGCTCGTGCGAGACGTATCTGTCGTACCCGACCCGTAGCGTCCGCGAGCGAGCAGACCACACAGACCGTCCGGCACGACACCGGAGGTCGAGCACGAACGGAGAGCATCATGGCCCCCAAGACCACCGCCAAGTCAGGTACCAGGACGGGCGTGGCCCAGAACCGCGAACAGGCGCTGGAGTTGGCGCTCGCGCAGATCGACAAGGCCTACGGCAAGGGGTCGGTCATGCGGCTCGGGGACGACACCCGGCCGCCGGTCAAGGTCATCCCGTCCGGTGCCCTGTCCCTCGACGTGGCACTCGGGATCGGCGGGTTCCCACGGGGCCGCGTCGTGGAGATCTACGGTCCGGAGTCGTCCGGCAAGACGACCGTCGCGCTGCACGCGGTGGCCAACGCGCAGGCCGCCGGCGGGATCGCCGCGTTCATCGACGCGGAGCACGCGTTGGATCCGGAGTACGCCCGCAAGCTCGGCGTGGACACGGACAACCTCATCGTCTCCCAGCCGGACACCGGTGAGCAGGCGCTCGAGATCGCCGACATGCTGGTCAGGTCGGGGTCCATCGACATCCTGGTGGTCGACTCCGTCGCGGCGTTGGTGCCGCGGGCGGAGATCGAGGGCGAGATGGGCGACAGCCACGTGGGCTTGCAGGCGCGACTGATGAGCCAGGCGCTCCGCAAGATGACGGGTGCGCTGCACAACACCAACACCACCGCGATCTTCATCAACCAGCTGCGCGAGAAGATCGGGGTGATGTTCGGCTCGCCCGAGACCACCACGGGCGGTAAGGCGCTCAAGTTCTACGCCTCCGTCCGCCTGGACGTGCGCCGGATCGAGACCCTCAAGGACGGCGCGGATGCGGTGGGTAACCGCACCAAGGTCAAGGTCGTCAAGAACAAGATCGCGCCGCCGTTCAAGATCGCGGAGTTCGACATCCTCTACGGCGAGGGCATCAGTCGCGAGGGATCGCTCATCGACATGGGCGTGGAGAACGGCTTCGTCAAGAAGTCGGGTTCCTGGTTCACCTACGGGGCGGACCAGTTGGGTCAGGGCAAGGAGAACGCCCGCCGGTACCTCAAGGAGAACCCCTCGGTCCGCGACGAGATCGAGCGGAAGATCCTCGACAAGCTCAACATCGGGGCGGGCGCGGAGATCGCGGAGATCGAGGCGGAGTCCGACGAGGACGCGCCCATCGACGTGGTGCCCGTCGAGTTCTGATGAGCGTGCAGGACCCGCGTGCGGCCGAGCGGGGGCAGGGTGTCGACGCGGACGACCTGCGCACCGCGATCGCGGCGGTGGAGGCCAGGCCGTCAAGCAGTTCGGACCTGCCTCCGTTGGCCCCCGAGGCCCACGAGGCCGCGACGGCGGCTCTCCGGCTTCTGCGCCACCGGCCACGGAGCCGACACGAACTGCGGGAGCGGCTTCTGGGTAAGGAGCATGCGCCGGATGCGGTGGACGAGGCCCTGGACAGGGTCCGCGCCTGGGGTCTGCTCGATGACGCGGACTTCGCCTCGGAATGGGTCAGGGGCCGGCGGCGTCGACGCGGACGGTCGCGGGGTGCACTCGAACGCGAGCTGCGCGAGAAGGGCGTCGCCGAGGTGCATATCGCGGGGGCGGTGGCCGGCATCGACGAGGCCGATGACCGACAGCAGGCCACCGACCTCGTGCGCGCGCGGCTCAGCCGCAGCCCGGTCGACCCCGGTCCCGGGGCGGATCTCCAGGGAGAACGGCGCAGGCTGGTGGCGTTCCTCGCCCGCCGGGGCTATCCGACGGGGTTGGCGATGACGGTGGTCGATGCCGAATTGGCGGCCCAGGTGTCGCCCTGAGTACCCTGGCCTGCGTGGATTCTCTCGTGACCGACCTGCAGGCGACGGCCGGAGACACCGGTGTCGAGCGCGTCGAGGGGCGCACGTACCAGGTGCGGACCTTCGGGTGCCAGATGAACGTCCATGACTCCGAGCGGCTCTCGGGCGTGCTCGACGCGGCCGGGTACGTGCCGTTCGAGGGGGAGGCCGATCCCGCCCGGGGCGATCTTCCGGACCTCGTGGTGTTCAACACGTGCGCGGTCCGCGAGAACGCGGACAACCGCCTGTACGGCACGCTCGGCCACCTGCGGCCGTGGAAGGACGCCAATCCCCGACTGCAGATCGCGGTCGGCGGATGCCTGGCACAGAAGGACAAGGACGTCGTGGTCTCACGGGCCCCGTGGGTCGACGTCGTCTTCGGTACCCACAATCTCGGGCATCTGCCCACCCTGCTCCAGCGCTCCCGGCACAACGAGCGGGCCGAGGTGGAGATCGCCGACTCGCTCCAGCACTTCCCCTCGACCCTTCCCGCCACCCGGGAGTCCGCCTACGCCGGCTGGGTCTCGGTCTCCGTCGGCTGCAACAACACCTGCACGTTCTGCATCGTCCCGTCCCTCCGCGGCAAGGAGGTGGACCGGAGACCCGGTGAGGTCCTCGCCGAGATGAAGGCACTGGCGGATGAGGGTGTCCTGGAGGTCACCCTGCTCGGACAGAACGTCAACGCCTACGGGCGGTCGTTCCACGATCCCGCCGAACCATCCGACAGGGGCGCCTTCGCGAAGTTGCTGCGCGCCGCCGGTCGGGTCGAGGGCATCGAGCGGATCCGGTTCACCTCACCACATCCCGCGGAGTTCACCGACGACGTGATCGAGGCGATGGCCGACACCCCCGCCGTGTGCCCGCAGCTTCACATGCCCCTGCAGTCCGGTTCGGACCGTGTCCTGCGCGCGATGCGCCGTTCGTACCGGTCGGAGCGTTTTCTGGGCATCCTGGACAGGGTGCGGGCCGCGATGCCGCACGCGGCCATCACCACGGACATCATCGTCGGATTCCCCGGGGAGACCGAGGAGGACTTCCAGGCCACCCTCGACGTCGTGGAGAAGGCGCGGTTCACGAGCGCGTTCACTTTCCAGTACTCACCGCGACCGGGGACTCCGGCGGCGACGATGACCGACCAGGTACCCAAGTCCGTCGTGCAGGAGCGCTACGAGAGGCTGATCGACCTGCAGGAGCGGATCACCCTCGAGGAGAACCGGAAGCAGGTCGGTCGCGAGGTCGAGCTGCTCGTCACCGCCGACCAGGGACGGAAGGACGCCGCCACCGCCCGGATGACCGGCAGGGCCCGGGACGGCCGTCTGGTGCACTTCGCCCCGGTGGGGGAGCACGCCGGGCGGATCCGACCCGGCGACGTGGTCACCACCCGGATCAGCTCGGCCGCCCCGCACCATCTGCTCGCCGACGACGGCGTGCTGACCTGTCGGGCCACCAGGGCGGGTGACCGGCACGAGGCCGGTGAGAAGCCGGAGACCCCCCCGATCGGCGTGGGGCTCGGACTGCCCACGCTGCGACGTGATGCCCTCGCCTCCGACACCACCCAGAAGGGATGCCTCACGTGAACACCGCTGACCGCCCGGACCCCATCCAGGGGATCATGGAATCCAGCAGGACCGTGGATTCGGAGTTCCGACGCAGGGACAGGATGTTGGGCCACACCCTCGTCATCGGCAGGGCCTATCTGGCGTCGGCGTTGCTGATCGTGTTGCTCGCCGCCGCTCTCGCGCTTCCCCACAGCGACGGGGTGCGTGGACTGGACGTGCTCTTCTTCACCGAGGCGGCCCGGGACCAACAGACCTCGCTGCCCTCCCACGTGTTCGTCCTGCTCTACTCGGCCGGCGCCATCCTGTTCGGCGCCGTCATGATCATCACCCAGAAGTGGTGGGCGGCGGGGATCGCCTGGGGCGCCAGTTGCGTGGCCACGGTGTACGGGATGCTGGCGATCTGGCTGCGCCAGTCCGGACGGGGACCGAACCCCGACTTCCAGGACTTCGGCGCCCCCGGGATCGGCTTGTACGTCAGCGTGATCCTGGTGCTGCTGCTGGTGATGACCCTGGCCGGCGTCCTGTGGGCGCGCACCCCCGAACAGCGCGAGCTCGAGGACTCCGTCCGCCACCGCGACTGAACCGGGTCGCCGCACCCGTCGGACCCACCCCGTGCAGCAGGGCCCCACCGTGTCGGTGGGGCCCTGTCGGCGTGATCAGCGGGTGTCGACCGCGTTCTCGGCGGCCTCGGCCCATTCCTTCCACTGCATGGCCTGCGCGCGGGCCTTCTCGGCGTCCTTCGACTTGCCCGCCGCGTCGGCCTTCGCGGCCTGTGCCTCGAAATCGTCCACCCGCACCCAGAACTGGGCGGCGCGGGCCTTGGCCTCGGGGTCGGTACGCCGCCATTCGGCGTCGGCCGCGTCGGAGACGGACTTCTCCAGGGCGCGGATCCGTCCCTCGAGCTGCCCCATCCTCTCCCGCGGGACCTTGCCGATCTCCTCCCAGCGGGTCTGTAGCTCCCGTAGTGCGGCACGGGCCGCGTCGAGGTTCTTGTCCGGGTCGATCCGGGCCGAGAACTCGGTGAGCAGCGCCTCCTTGGCGTCCGCATTGCCCTCGAACTCCGCGTCACGCTCGGCGGCCGCGGCGTGGCGGGCGTCGAAGAACGTGTCCTGGGCCGCCTTGAAGCGCTTCCACAGGGCGTCGTCGGCCTCGCGGGGAGCGCGGCCCGCGGCTTTCCACTCGTCCATGAGGCGCCTGAACGCGGTGGCCGTGTCGTTCCAGTCGGTCGAGGCCGAGATGGCTTCGGCTCGTTCGACCAGCTCCTCCTTGACGCGCTTGACGGAGGCGCGGGTGCGGTCGAGTTCCGCGAAGTGGGAACCACGGCGCCGGTTGAACGCCTCGCGGGCCTTGGAGAAGCGCTTCCACAGTGCGTCGTCGGTCTTGCGGTCGATGCCGCGAATGGTCTTCCACTCGTCGAGGATCTCCCTGAGGCGATCGCCGGCGGCCTTCCACTGGGTCGACGACTCACCGATCTCCTCCGCCTCGACGGCCAGCGCCTCCTTGCGGGCGATCGCGGTGGCGCGCTCCTCGTCCTTGCGTTGGCGCGCCTCGACCTCGACAGCGCCGGAGCGCTCGACCACGGTGGCGAGTCGGGTCGCGAGGGCGTCGAGATCTCCCACGGCCGCAGCGGAGGGGAGCTGCTCGGCGAGGGCCTCGGCGGAGGCCCGGGTCTTCCGCGCGTCCTGTGGGTGCGAGTCGAGTCGCGCCTCGAGGAGTGAGACCTCCGCGACCAGGTCGTCGTACCGGAGGCCGAAGTGGGCCAGACCTTCCTCGGGTGCACCCGCCTGCCAGGAGCCGACCTGGCGTTCGCCCTCGGAGGTCCTGACGAACACGGCGCCGGAGTCGTCGACCCGACCCCATTCGGACGGGTCCGACGCCCGGACGATGCGCGACTCGGGGGCCGCCACCGCTCGCGGTGCCACCTTCCGGGCCAGTGCTGCGGGGGACGGCGCACCGGGACGCGGGCCCGGGGTCGGAGTGGGGGTCGGTGCGGACGTTCCGGGGTTCGCCTCCCCGGGGGTGGTCGGTGACTGGTCGCTCATCTGGTCCTCGTTTCGTTCTGCCGCGTGACACGGCACCATCGCCGGAATCCCACCGGTCGTCGCCTCGCCGTCCCGGTGAGGGGTCGGCATCTCCCTAGTGTGTACCAACCGCCGCCCGGGCGCCGGGGTATCCCCAGCGAGTCCGACAGAGTCCCGGGGCGGCGCTCCTGCGGAGGTCAGTAAGGTGCTCCGTGTGAACACCCCTGTCGTCCTGGTACCCGGCGCACCGGTTCTGGTGCCCGAACTGTCCGGAGAGGCGGCCGCGGAGACCGCCGGCCAGGTCGACGCCGCGCTGGATCTGCTCAGGACGGCGTCGTCCGGCCTCGAGAGGGTGCTCGTGCTCGGCTCGGACCCCGAGGGGCGGACGATGGGTGACGTCCGTTCCTCGCTGTCGAGGTGGGGGGCGGCGGTCCGGGTCGGGCGTTCCGAGGCGGTGGAAGCCGAGTACGAGGATGTCCCCGACGCGGCCCTGATCGCATGGTGGCTGCTCGACCGCGCCGGGATCGACCAGCCCCGGTCGTTCGCGGGCGTCACCGGCGGTGGACGGGTCTCTCGGCCCCCCGGTCGCGACACCCTCGTGGTCGTCGTGGGGGACGGTCCCGCCTCCCTCACCCCCCGGGCACCCGTGCCCGAGGACCCGCGTGGTGTCGCCCTTGACTCGGAGCTCACCGAGTGGCTGCGGCGCGGTGGCCCGCTGCCCGATCCCGGTGACGCGGTGGCGGAGGCCGTGGGGTGGTGGAGCCGGCCCGCGTGGCTCGGGCTGGCCGGGCTGGTCGGGGAGAGGTCTGCGGTGGAGTCGGTGTCCTGGGCGCCGTTCGGTGTGGGGTATCACTGCGCTCGCTGGGATCTCTCGTCGTCGTCGGATTCCCCGGGCCAGGGGGGTCACGGGTGAGCGGCCCCGCACCGGTCGCGGTGGTGGGCCCGACCGGCACCGGGAAGTCCGACCTCGCCCTCGATCTGGCGCAGCGGCTGGGCGGGGAGGTGGTCAATTGTGACGCCATGCAGCAGTACCGCGGCATGGACATCGGTACCGCGAAGCTCCCGCCGTCCCTCCGACGTGGCATCCCGCACCACAGGCTCGACGTCCTCGAGGTGACCGAGACCGCGAGCGTCGCCGACTTCCGTCGCGAGGCCGAGCGTGAGATCGCGGAGATCCGGGAGCGCGGGAACGTGCCGATCCTGTGCGGAGGATCGATGATGTACATCCAGGCCCTGGTCGACGGCTGGTCCATCCCCGACACGGATCCCGCGGTCCGGGCGCGCTACGAACGGCGCCTCGAGGAGATCGGGGTCCGGGCGTTGCACGCCGAGCTCGCCCGCGCGGACCCCGAGGCCGCTCGGACCATCCTGCCGACCGATCCCCGCCGGACTGTTCGGGCGCTGGAGGTGGTGGAGCTGACCGGTCAGCCGTTCTCCGCCTCGAGACCGACCATCGGCGCACCTCGGTGGGGCACGCGGCTGCTCGGCCTACGGTGCGCGCTTCCCGAGCTCGATGACCGGCTGGACGCCCGTACCGGGCGCATGTTCGCCGACGGGCTGATCGACGAGGTGCGTGGGCTCGTCGGGCTCGGACTGCTCGAGGGCGTGACGGCCCGGCGGGCCATCGGGTACGCGCAGGTTCTCGACGAGATGGACGACGAGCTGGGGATCGACGACGAGGGGGTGGCCCGCGCCCGGGAGCGCACGCTGATCGGCACCCGCCGGTACGTGCGCAGGCAGCGGTCGTGGTTCGGGCGTGATCACCGCATCAGGTGGATCGACACCGACACCCGCCAGGTCGACGGCACGCCCCGCGGTGGACGGACCCCTGTGGAGACAGCACTCGAGCTCCTCGGTGAGGCTCCGCGATGAGCGCCTCGAACCCCGGCCGCACCCGCGTCCAGTCGGTCGACCGGGCGTTCGCCCTCCTCGACTCGTTGGCCCGGCGGGGCGGCCGCGCGTCCCTCGGGGAGCTGTGCGCCGACACGGGCCTGGCCGCGGCCACCGTCCACCGGCTGTGCGGGACGCTCGCCGAGTCGGGTCACCTCCGCCGGGACGCGCGCCGCGACTATCTGCTCGGCCCCCGATTGCAGCGGATCGGCGAGGTCGCGGGGAGGGCGACGTGGTCGTGGGCCCAGCCGGTGCTCGCGGCCGTGGTCGACGGGACCGGCGAGACCGCCAACCTCGCCGTTCGTGAGGGGGACGGTGTCGTGTACCTCGCCCAGGTCCCGTCGCCGCACTCGATGCGGATGTTCACCGAGGTGGGCCGTCGGGTGCACGTGCACTGCACGGCGGTGGGGAAGGCGTTGGTCGCCCGGGACGACGACGACGAGGTCCGCGCGATGCTGGAACGGACCGGCATGCCCGGGTACACGGATGCCACCATCGTCGACCCGGACCGGTTGTTGGACGAGCTCGCCCACGTACGCAGGGTGGGGTTCGCCACCGACGAGTCGGAACAGGAGGAGGGCGTCCGCTGTGTCGCGATCACGGTGGGGGTCGGGGACGCCGCGGTCGCGGTGTCCGCGTCGGGGCCCGAGGCGAGGTTCACCGAGGAGCGCCGCGACGCCGCCGTCGGGGTCCTGAGGGCGGCCGTCGCGGACCTGCACCCCTGACGCGGAAGGATCCGCTACCTCGGCCCGGGATCCGCTACCCCTGTGGGGGAGCGGATCCCGGTGTGCGGGCAGCGGATCCTTCCGGGCTTCGCGGCGGGGCCGTTCTACAGCCCGTTGGCGGCCTTGAACTCGCGGCGGCGACGGTGCAGGATCGGCTCGGTGTAGCCCGAGGGCTGCCCGGTCCCCTCGAGGATGAGCTCGCGGGCGGCCTGCCAGGCGATCGACGAGTCGAAGTCCGGCGCCATGTTCCGGTATGCCTCGTCACCGGCGTTCTGCTGGTCGACGATCTCCGCCATCCGGCGCAACGAGTCCTCGACGTCCTCGGCCGTGATGATGTCGTGACGGATCCAGTTGGCGAGCATCTGCGAGGAGATCCGCAGGGTGGCGCGGTCCTCCATCAGGTTGACGTCGTGGATGTCCGGCACCTTCGAGACGCCGATGCCCTGTTCGACCCACCGGACGACATAACCGAGGATGGTCTGGCACGAGTTGTCGACCTCCTCCTTCTTCTCGGCGTCGGTCCAGTTCGTGTCGGTCGCGAGGGGGACGCTGAGGATGTCGTCGACGCTCGCGCGCGGTCCGCCGGCGAGGAGTTCCTCCTGTCGGGACATCACGTTCACCCGGTGGTAGTGGGTCGCGTGGAGGGTCGCGCCGGTCGGCGACGGCACCCACGCGGTGTTGGCGCCGGCCCTCGGTTGCCCGATCTTCTCGGCGAGCATCTCGGCCATGAGGTCGGTCTTGGCCCACATGCCCTTCCCGATCTGCGCGCGACCGCGCAGACCGCAGGCCAGGCCGGTGTCGACGTTGAAGTCCTCGTAGGCGGTCATCCAGCGGGCGGACTTCATCTCACCCTTGCGGATCATCGGGCCGGCCTCCATGGAGGTGTGGATCTCGTCCCCGGTCCGGTCGAGGAAGCCGGTGTTGATGAAGACGACGCGATCGGTGGCCTCGGCGATGCAGGCTGCGAGGTTGACCGAGGTGCGCCGCTCCTCGTCCATGATGCCCACCTTGAGGGTGTTCTCCGGCAGACCGAGGAGCGCCTCGACCCGGCCGAACAGCTCGGTGGTGAAGGCCACCTCGGCCGGGCCGTGCTGCTTGGGCTTGACGATGTAGATGGACCCGGTCCGGCTGTTGCCGCGCTCGTTGCCCGGCGCGATGCCGTGCATGCCCGCCAGCGAGGTGATCAGGGCGTCCAGGATGCCCTCGGGCAACTCGTTCCCCTCCGCGTCGAGGACCGCGGGGGTGGTCATCAGATGCCCCACATTGCGGACGAAGAGCATCGAGCGGCCGTGGAGCCGGACCTCGCCGGATCCGTCGGGCGCGGTGAAGACCCGGTCGTCGTGGAGGACGCGGGTGAAGGTCTTGTCGCCCTTGCTGATCTCCTCGGAGAGGTCGCCCTTCATCAGACCCAGCCAGTTGCGGTAGCCGTGGGTCTTGTCCTCGGCGTCGACGGCCGCGACGGAGTCCTCGAAGTCCATGATGGTGGAGACGGCGGACTCCAGGACAACGTCCTTGACGCCGGCGGAGTCGGTCGATCCGATCGGTGAGTCGGCGTCGATCTGGACCTCCACGTGCAGGCCGTTGTTGCGCAGGAGGACCGAGGTCGGGGCGGCGCCGTCGCCCAGGTAGCCGACGAACTGTGCGGGATCGGCGAGGCCTGTCGTCGCCCCGTCGGCGAGTGTCACCTGCAGTCGGCCGTCCACCACGGTGTAGCCCGTGGTGCCGACGTGACTGCCGGAGTCGAGCGGCGCGGCGTCGTCGAGGAACTCGCGGGCCCAGGCGATGACGCGGTCCCCGCGGACCTTGTTGTAGGAGGACCCCTGCTCGGCCCCACCGGACTCCGGGATCGCGTCGGTGCCGTAGAGCGCGTCGTACAACGAACCCCACCGGGCGTTGGCGGCGTTGATCGCGAAACGCGCGTTCATGATCGGCACGACCAACTGGGGGCCCGCGACCGTGGCGATCTCGTCGTCCACGTTCTGGGTGTTGACCTGAACGGAGTCCGGCTCCGGGACCAGGTAGCCGATCTCCTGCAGGAACGCACGGTAGGTGGCCGGGTCGATCGGGGCGGGGTTCTCGTGGTGCCAGGAGTCGATCCTCGACTGCAGGTCGTCGCGGACGGCGAGCAGCTCGCGGTTGCGCGGGGCCAGGTCGGTGAAGATCTCGGAGACTCCCGCCCAGAACGCGTCGGGATCGACCCCGGTGCCCGGGATCGCCTGGGTGTTGACGAAGTCGTACAGGACCTCGTCGACCTGGACGTCGCCGACGGTGATGCGTTCGGACATCGATGCTCTCCTCACATAGGGACCGTTCTCGCCTCCGACTCTAGTGCCCCCCTGCCGACGGATCATCCGGGTTTTCCGCAGCGTGGAACGGCGGTCGGATTGGCTAGGATCTGATGGCATGACACCCGCGCCCCCGACCGCCACTCTCGACGGCCTCGCCTTTATCAAGGGGCACGGAACGCTCAACGACTTCGTGGTCCTGCCCGACGACCACGCGGAGGTGGACCTCGACGAGGACCTGGTGCGCGCCGTCTGCGACAGACGGGCCGGCCTCGGCGCCGACGGGGTGCTGCGCATCGCCACCGCGGGTGCACTGGTCGACCAGGGTGTCCTCGCCGTCCTCCCGGAGGGCGTCGACGCCGCGGACTGGTTCATGGACTACCGGAACGCAGACGGATCGATCGCGGAGATGTGCGGGAACGGGGTGAGGGTGTTCGCCCACGCCCTGGTGGCGACCGGCAGGGTCGGGGCCGGCCGGATCCCCGTGGGCACACGATCCGGTCCTCGGCCCGCCGATATTCTGATCCATGACGGTGACCAGGCCGTGGTCCGTGTGGACATGGGCGAGCCCGGGCTTCTCGGGGTCTCGTCCGTGGAGCTCGGTGGCCGGGTGTACGCCGGCCTCGCCGTCGACATGGGTAACCCCCACCTCGCGTGCGTGGTCCCGGGCCTGGGGGCCGAAGGGTTGCGCGAACTGCCGGTGCACGAGGCGCCCGTGTTCGACACCGGCTTCTTCCCCGCCGGCGTCAACGTGGAGATCGCCACCCCGCTCACCGACGGTCGGGTGTCGATGCGCGTCCACGAGCGAGGATCCGGGGAGACGATGTCCTGCGGCACCGGAATCGTCGCCACGGCCGTCGCGGCCCTCGCCGACGCCGGAGAGGCCACCGGTGACGTGGTGGTGTCCGTTCCCGGGGGAGAGGTCGCGGTGGCCCTGACCGGCGTGGGTTCCACTCTGACGGGGCCGTCCGTGATCGTCGCCGAGGGGCGGTGCCGGCGTCCGCCACCCGCCCGCCGCACGGAGGCGTCCCGACCGGAATTGTGAGATGATGCCGGTGAATGACTATCGATGACACCGCCCCTGACCGGGCCACACGAGACCATGACCCTTCGGTCGGAGAATTCCAGCTCGAGGAGCGCTCCTCGCTGCGCCGGGTCGTCGGGTTGTCGACCGAACTCCAGGACGTCAACGACGCCGAGTACCGCCAACTCCGCCTCGAGCGGGTCGTGCTGGTCGGGGTCTGGACCGAGGGTACCGCCGCCCAGGCGGAGGCCGCGATGGCCGAGTTGGCACAGCTCGCCGAGACCGCAGGCTCCGAGGTCTGCGACGCGCTGATCCAGCGCCGCGACAAGCCGGACCCCGCCACCTACATCGGTTCGGGGAAGGCCAAGACCCTGAAGGACGTGATCACCGCGACGGGGGCGGACACGGTGATCTGTGACGGCGAGCTCACGCCGGGTCAGCTCATCGCGCTCGAGAAGGTCGTCAACGTCAAGGTGATCGACCGCACCGCGCTGATCCTCGACATCTTCGCCCAACATGCGACCAGCCGTGAGGGTAAGGCCCAGGTGTCGCTGGCGCAGATGGAGTACATGCTCCCGCGACTGCGTGGCTGGGGTGAGGCACTCTCCCGGCAGGCGGGTGGCCGGGCGGGCAGCAACGGAGGCGTCGGACTCCGTGGTCCCGGTGAGACCAAGATCGAGACGGACCGCCGCCGAATCAGGGAGCGCACGGCGAGGCTGCGCCGTGAGATCAAGGGCATGAAGCAGGCCCGGGACACCAAGCGGCATCGCCGTCGCGCCACCCCGGTGCCGTCGATCGCGATCGCCGGGTACACCAACGCCGGGAAGTCGAGCCTGCTCAACCGCTTGACCGGTGCGGGTGTACTGGTCCAGAACGCACTGTTCGCCACGCTGGACCCCACCACACGGCGGGCCGAGCTCCCCGACGGGCGGGTCGTGGTCTTCACAGATACGGTCGGATTCGTCCGACACCTCCCGACCCAGCTCGTCGAGGCGTTCCGCTCGACGTTGGAGGAGGTCGTGGACTCCGAGCTGCTCCTGCACGTGGTCGACGGATCGGACGCCTTCCCCCTGCGCCAGATCGAGGCCGTCCGCACCGTCATCAACGACGTCGTGGAAGAGCAGAAGGCCGAGAGGCCCCGCGAACTCGTGGTGATCAACAAGGTCGACGTGGCTGACCCGGTGGTGTTGACGGAACTGCACCACGCCCTGCCGGACGCGGTCTTCGTCTCGGCGGCGACGGGTGAGGGGTTCGACGAGCTCCTCGACCGAATAATGCGGGTGGTCGCCTCCGGGGACACGGAGGTCACACTCGAGATCCCGTTCACCCGGGGTGATGTGGTCTCCCGTGTCCACGCGGAGGGCGCCGTGGTGGACGAGGATCACACGAAGGACGGCACGAGGATCGTGGTCCGGCTTCCGGCCTCCGTGGCCGGAGAGCTCGGGGAGTATCGGGTCCCCGGATCCCGTGACGGTGTCGCCTGACCCCGTCGACGGATCAGGCGACACCCGGCTCCGGCCGGTTCAGAGCTTGCGGAAGACCGTGACGACCTTTCCGAGGATCGTCGCGTGCTCCCCGGGAATCGGACTGAACGACGGGTTGTGGGGCAGGAGCCACACCCCGCTCGAGTCCCGGCGGAAAGTCTTGACCGTGGCCTCCCCGTCGATCATCGCCGCCACGATCTCGCCGTTGTCCGCGACGTTCTGACGGCGCACCACCACGTAGTCCCCGTCACAGATCGCGGCGTCGATCATCGACTCGCCGACCACTCTGAGCATGAACAGGTCCCCGGAACCCACCAGGTCGGAGGGGAGGGGGAAGACCTCCTCCACCGCCTGCTCGGCGAGGATAGGACCGCCGGCCGCGATCCGCCCCAGGACAGGGACGTAGACGGGCTCCACGGCCCCGCTGGGACGCGTCTCCTCCTGGGCGGGCGCGCGACGACCCCGGGACCGCTGCCCCGGGACGCCGTGGACGTCGACCGCCCGCGGCTTGTGCGGATCACGGGTCAGGAAGCCCTTCTTCTCCAACGTCCGCAACTGGTGGGCCACCGAGGAGGTCGACTGCAGACCGACGGCGTCACCGATCTCTCGGATGCTCGGGGGATAGCCCCGGTCCTTGACCGTGTCGTGGATGTGCAACAGAACGCTCTTCTGGCGGGTCGTCAGGGCCTCGAAGTCGGGCTTGGGCATGTGGGGGTCCCTTCGGCGAATGGGTGTTCGACGTCGCTATCTGTGTACACCCTACTGCCCGTCGGACGTGAGCGCCACACAGGTGTTCGAAGAAATGTCGCCACGAATGTCGACTCTGTCGGACCCGCGTGATACAACTCTAGGCAGGTTCGGGTTCGAACAGATGTGCACAACAAGGCACACGGGCGTGCGAATGAGGTTCGCACACCGTATCGAGTTGGGAGTTCTCATGACCGTTATGGAGATGCAGCCACGATCGCGTCCCTCCGTGCCCTGGACGGAGGTCTGCGTGACCGATCACGACCGGCCCGTCTCGTCCAGGGTCCGTCCCCGCCCTGATGCCGGGGCCCGTCCCGTCATCCGCACGCTCGACCGGGGGCGCCAGACGGCCACGCGGTCGGTGGCGCCCGGACGGCGAGTGCTCGTCCGCCCCGCGTCCGCGGAAAAGGTCAGGGCATGCGGTAGCGAGGCGAGGTCCAGTGCGCCGGTGGTGGACGATGTGCCGACGTGGGCTCTGGTGGCCTGTGGAATCGTCTTCGGAATCCTGATGCTGCTCGCATTGGCACTCCTGGGCGGGCCCGCCTACGCGTGACCCACGGTATCGCCTCCTAGAATGAACCCGGGACGGCGGCCCGTCGCCCCCGCACCGCCGTCGGCTCCGGCCGGCGGAGCGGTTCGGACCAGGTCGACGAATGGCGAAGCTGGAATGTACTGCCCCATATGTCACCACGAGGACTCACGGGTGATCGACTCGCGGTCGGTCGACGAAGGGCAGGCGATCCGGCGTCGACGCGAGTGTCCCGACTGCGGACACCGGTTCACCACCCTCGAGACCCCGTTGTTGACCGTCCTCAAGCGCAACGGTGTGACGGAGCGTTTCAGCCGCGACAAAGTGGTCCGCGGTGTGCGACGCGCGTGCCAGGGGAGGTCGGTCGACGAGGACGCGCTCCGGCGGCTCGCGCAGCAGGTCGAAGACGCTGTCCGGGCCGGCGGCGCCTCAGAAGTCCCCGCTCACGAGATCGGGCTGGCGATCCTGGGGCCTCTACAAGATCTGGACGAGGTCGCGTATCTGCGATTCGCCTCCGTGTACAAACAATTCAGTTCCGCTGCGGATTTCGAGAGCGAGATCATCGCCCTTCGCGAACGGCACGCTGCTCACTAGTCCCGGTCGTCTCCGCGTCGCACCGGGATCGGCTCCTGTGTACGGGCAGTTGAGAGCTCAACGCGCGTTCCGCCGGGAGAGCGCGGCGGCGACCGCCTTCTCGATCCTCTCGGCGGAGACCGGGCGCGCGGTACCCAGAGATTGCGCGAAGAGGCCGACACGGTATTCGGCCAACATCCACCGGAGATCCCGGGCCGCCCGCGCCCCACCCGGTCGTCGGCGGAGCGCCGCCGTCGCCTCCGCGACAGTGGCCTCCGATTTCTCCAACCGGGCGGCGAGCTCCCGGTACCTTGACGGTGACTTCTCCGCCAGGTCCAACCTGAGGTCGATCGCCCTCACGTGGCGTTCCAGTTGCGGGAGGACCTCCGCCGGGTGTCGGGCGAGGAATCCCTTTCCCACGAGGAAGTCCAGAGCGGGCCTGACGTCGTCCGCGAGGTCGCGTGGTACCTGGTCCAGCCGGGCGGAGACCGACTGCGCGGCGACCAACGCCGGAAGGGCGGCGGAGATCGAGGCCGTGATGGCGGCCGGTGCCTCGGATCGGGCGCGCGCGCGCAACTCGTCGAAGTCGTGCACGGTGAGTACCGGCTCTCCTCTGCGTCCGGCGATCAGCCGCCCGCACGCCGCCAGCGCCGCGTCCGAGACCAGTCCATCGGCACCCCCGTGGGGATACTGGGTGAGCGCGAGGCGTTGCTCGACCGGACGACCCCGGACTATCGATGCCGCCGAGATCAGGTCCGCTGAGATCAGGGTCAGTACCGCTGTGGTCTGCGCGGATCGACGTTCCGTCTCTGTGGCGCAGGCGATCCGGTGGATGCCGTCGGGGCGGACCTGCAGGGCCGGGTAGACCGTCACCTCCACACCGTGGACCGTGCCGGTGATCGAGGGCGACAGGTCCCCGATCGTGTCCGCGGTCCACGCCCGATGAGGTCCGTCATCGGGGACGAGTCTGGAGTTGAGCGTGGCACGGACCTTGTCCACCAACCGGCTGCGTAGTGCTCCCAGGTCCGTACCGGCCGCGACGACCTCGTCACCGTCGACCACCTCGAAACGCATGCGGAGATGGTCGGGGAGCTGTTCCGGGTGGAACTCACGGGGCTCGACGGTCGTGCCTATGCGGGCCGAGAGCGCGGCGGCGAGCGCCACCGGGAGCGGTGCCGACCGCGGGGCGAGGTCACCGGCCAGCAGTGCCGCGTACTCGGCGGGCGGGGAACACAGACGCCTCAGGTACTTGGGGAGCGTTCGGAGCATCTCCGTGTACAGCTCCTCGCGCAGGCCGGGGACGAGCCACTCGAAGCCGGACGTCGCGACCGAGGACAGCTGGGGGAGAGGGATCCGCACGGTGATGCCGTCGGAGTCGACCCCCGGGTCGAACGAGTATCTGAGCTCGAAGTCCCGCTCGCCCTGGCGCCAGATCGGCGGGAACTCGGAGGCGGCCGGGGCGGTGTCCGACGTGCGGATCTGCTCGGGGCGAAGACGCAGACGATCCGGGTCCTCCCGGCCCTGCTTACGCCACCACGATTCCAGGTGGCGGCCGGAGGTGATGTCCTCGGGGAGCCGCTCGAGGTAGAACCCGACCAGGGTGTCGTCGTCGATGACGAGGTCGCGGCGTCTGCTGCGGGTCTCCAGCTCCCGCGCCTGTTCCACGGCCACGGCGTTCTCCATGATCACCGGGATGCGGGTGGTCCATCGTCCCTCGACGATCCCGTGCCGGACGAGCATCTCCCGCGCGAGCGGTGCGTCGACCCTGGAGAGGAGGATGCGACGCGCCTCGACCACGGGCAGCCCCAGGAGCAGCACCTTCTCGTAGGCCATCGCCGCGCCCTGGGCGTCGGACCAGTGCGGCTCTGAGTACTGGGTGCGGACGAGATGCCCCCCGAGTTGTTCGATCCACACCGGATCGATGCGCGCGACGTCCCGGGCCCACAGTCTGGAGGTCTCGACCAACTCGGAGGCCATGATCCATCGCGGCGGCTTGCGGGCGAGATCGGAACCGGGGAACACCTGGAAGCGGATACCGCGGGTGCCGCGGAACTCCCTGGTGTCCTCGTCCTTCATCCCGACGTTGGTGAGCAGTCCGGAGAGGATCGCCTTGTGGAGGTCGTCCTCCGCGGCGTGACCGGACGGTGGATGCCAGCCCCGCTCGCGGCACATGCTGGTCAACTGGGCGGTGAGGTCCTGCCACTCGCGGATCCGCAACCAGTGCAGGTACTCGGCCTTGCACATTTTCCGGAACGCGCTGCCGGAGAGCTCGCGCCGCTGTTCGGTGAGGTAGCGCCACAGGTTGAGGTAGCCCAGGAAGTCGGAGGACTTGTCGGCGAAGCGCCGGTGGAGCTGGTCCGCCTTGTCGCGCTCCTCGGCAGGCCTCTCGCGGACATCCTGCACGGTCAGGGCCGCGACCACGACCAGGACATCCCCCAGGGCGCCGTTTCGGTGGCCCTCCACGACCATCCGGGCCAGACGGGGGTCGAGGGGGAGGGACGCCATGTCGCGGCCCACCCTGGTCAGGTGCGGGCGTTCGGTGTCGTCGGTCCGGAGCGCCCCGAGCTCGGTGAGCAAGGTCATGCCGTCCCGGACGGCCTTGCGGTCGGGTGGTTCGACGAACGGGAAGTCGTCCACGGCTCCCAGGTCGAGATCGGCCATCGACAGGATGACCGACGCCAGGTTGGTGCGCAGGATCTCCGGGTCGGTGAACTCCGGCCGGGAGTCGAAGTCGTCCTCCGAGTACAGACGGATGCAGATGCCGTCGGCGACGCGGCCGCAGCGGCCGGCGCGCTGTGCGGCGGAGGCCTGCGAGATCGGCTCGATCGGCAGCCTCTGGACCTTGGTGCGGGTCGAATAGCGGGAGATCCGGGCGAGGCCGGTGTCCACGACGTAGCGGATCCCCGGGACCGTCACCGAGGTCTCCGCGATGTTGGTCGACAGGACCACGCGCCGGGTCGAATGCTGACGGAAGGCCCGTTGCTGCTCGGCGGAGGTGAGTCGGGCGAAGAGCGGAAAGATCTCGGTGCTCTTGAATTTCCGCCCCCGGAGCACCTCCTCGGCGTCGCGGATCTCGCGTTCGCCGGAGAGGAAGACGAGTACGTCGCCGTCACCCTCGGCCAGGAGCTCGCCGACCGCATCGGCGAGCGCGTCCAGGGGGTCGAGGTCGATGGTCCGGTCCGCGTGGTCGACCTGGAGCGGCCGGTACCGGATCTCCACGGGGAAGGTGCGACCGGAGACCTCGATGACAGGGGCGGGATGGCCCGCCGGATCCGCGAAGTGGCGGGCGAAGCGGTCGGGGTCGATCGTGGCGGAGGTGATGATGAGTTTGAGGTCCGGCCGCCGGGGCAGGATCTGCCGGAGGTAGCCGAGCAGGAAGTCGATGTTGAGGCTGCGTTCGTGGGCCTCGTCGATGATGATCGTGTCGTAGGCGCGCAGCAGCCTGTCCCGTCGGATCTCGGCGAGCAGTATCCCGTCGGTCATCAGTTTGACCGCGGTGTCGGCACCGGTACGGTCGTCGAAGCGCACGGCCGACCCCACCAGCCGGCCGGTCTCCACCCCCAGTTCCTCGGCGATGCGCTCGGCGACGGACCGGGCCGCCAGCCGGCGGGGCTGGGTGTGGCCGATCATCCCGCGCACGCCGCGGCCGAGTTCCAGACAGATCTTGGGGATCTGGGTGGTCTTCCCGGATCCGGTCTCGCCGGCGATCACCACGACCTGGTTGTCGCGGATCGCCGCCGCGATCTCGTCCTTACGGGCGCTGACCGGCAGTTGTTCCGGATACTCCGGGGTCGGAACCGACTCCGCACGCCGACGCAGACGAGCGGCGGCGGCGTCGATCTGCCCGCCCAGGTCGTCCAACTGGTCGGCGCGGGCCCTGCGGATCCGCGACCGGAATCGGTGGGCGTCGAGGATGCCGACGTCGTCGAGCCGGACCAGGAGATCGTGCCGGGCCCGGTGCAGTTCGGGGGCGGGCGCGGGAGACGTCGACATGGTGTCCGCCAGGGTATCGGGACCCGGTGTGGGGATCGATCCGGGTGTCAGGCCGTGCCACCCTCCCGGCGGGACTGGATGCGGGTGTAGCGCTGGTGCAGTCGCTCCCGGATCTCCTCCGGCTCGTACGACTGCCGCCGGCGTTCGGTCCGTGCGGCGAGGATCCCGGTGGCGGCCACTCCGACCACCCCGGCCGCGCCGACCATCTTGAGCCACTGCCGTCCGCGGGGTGCCATGGCGTCAAGGGTAGATCCTCTCGCCGGGGCACCTGGCAGGATCGCACCATGAGTCTCGACACCGTCCCGCTGGCCGCCGCGGCCCACCGCACCCGGACCGGGGACCTGTGGTTGTTCCGTGGGCGCACGACCGCCGACCGGCTGATCCAGACCCTGACCAATTCCCCCGTGAACCACGTGGGGGTGGCGGTGGTCCTCGACGACCTGCCCCCGCTGCTCTGGCACGCGGAGATGGGCCGGGCGTTGACCGACGTGTGGACGGGGCGTCGGCAACGGGGCGTCCAACTCCACGACCTCGAGGCGGCGGTGCGTCAGTGGACCGGTCCCTACGGACAACGTGCGTGGTTCCGCCAGATCTCCCCGGAGACCGGGTCCCCGCAGGAGGACGCGATCCTGGAGACGATCGCGCGCCTGAACGGCGTGTCGTTCCCGTCTGCGGGGCGGCTGACCGCCCGGTGGGCCCGGGGCCGGTGGGCGGCCCGGGGACGCCACACACCCGATCGCGACTCCGATGCGGGGCCGGGAGCGGGACGGGGCAGCGGCCTTCCGTGGCGCCGACGTGCGGACTCCGGGCCCGCACTGCGCGTGGAGGCGGCCTACTGCGCTGAGGTGGTCGGGATGACACTCGAGGCGATGGGTGTCCTGCTGCCGGCCGGCGACGCCAGTTGGTACGACCCGGGCCGATTCTGGAGCGGGGACGCGCTGCCGCTCGCCCCGGGGTGGGGCTACGGGCGGGAGGTCGCCGTCACCGTTCCCGGTGGAGGAAGCCGGGATCGGTGAGCGTGGGTCAGCCGCCGAGGACCGCGGTGCTCAGGTCCGCCTCCGCGGCCTCCGGCGCCACGACTAGCAACTCGTCGCCCGGTTCGAACGGCACGTCGGGTTCGGGGGCTATCACTCTTCCCCCGCGGAGGATCGCCACCAGCGCCGCGTCCCGGGGGAAGCGGACGCGTGAGACCGGTCTGCCCGCGAGGGGGGTCTGGTCCGGCAGCGTCACGCTCACCAGATTGGCGCCGCCGCGCCGCAGGGTCATCAACCGCACGACGTCCCCGACGGAGACCGCCTCCTCCACGACGGAGACCATGAGTCGGGGGGTGGAGACGGCCACGTCGACGCCCCAGCGGTCGTCGAACAGCCACTCGTTCCGGGGGTCGTTGACGCGGGCGACCACGCGGGACACGGCGAACTCCGTCTTGGCCAGCAGGCTCACGACCAGGTTCACCTTGTCGTCGCCGGTGGCCGCGACCACCACGTCGGACTCCTCCGCGCGGAGTCGTTCGAGGAAGCTCAACTCGCACGCGTCGCCGACGAGTTGCCGGGCGCCGGTCACCCCGTCGCGGTCGAAGACCGCCGCGCGCTTGTCGACCAGCGTCACGGTGTGGTCGTTGGCCAGGAGTTCGCGTGCGATCGATCGTCCCACCACGCCGGCCCCGGCCACCAGGACCCGCATGGTGGAGGCGTGGAACGTGCGGGCGGGGGCGCGGTCCAGCAGGCCGGCCCCGTCGGCGTAGTCGGGGACCGAACCGTCGGGGACGGGATCGCCGGTCACGGGTCGGTCAGTCATCAGATGGTCCTCGCTCCAGGATGTCGTCGAGATCGTCGACCACGCCCGAGGGAACGGCGAGGTGGATCAGGTCGTCGGCCTGCACGAGAGTGCTGCCGCCGGGCACCCTGCACTCCCCGAAGCGGGTGAGCGCGACCACGGTGCCACCGACCAGATCGGTGAGAGACGCCAGTCCCACGCCGACCCACACCGACGGAGGGACGACGGCGACGAGCGACACCTCGCCGGTCTGATCGCGCCAGACCACCGGGCTCGACCCGGACGTGATGTACCGGATGAGGCGGCCGGTGGCCCAGGGCACCGTGGCGACGGTGGGAATGCCCAGCCGCTCGTAGACCTCGGCGCGTCCGGCGTCGTAGATCCGGGCGATCACCCGCTCGACGCCGAAGGTCTCGCGGGCCACCCTCGCGGCGATGATGTTGGAGTTGTCCCCGGAGGAGACCGCCGCGAACGCGTCCGCCCCGTGTAACCCGGCGTCGACGAGGACCTCGCGATCGAAGCCGAGCCCGGTGACGGTGCGTCCGTCGAACTGCTCCGCCAACCTGGCGAACGCGGCGGGGTCGCGGTCGATCACCACGACCTCGTGACCGCCCTCGTCGAGCTCGGTCGCGAGCGCCGCGCCGACACGCCCACAGCCCATGATGATGACCCTCATGGCCAGTACCGCTCCTCACGGTCCGCGACGCGCGGACCCGTCCCGATCACGCTACCCTCGTCGGCGGCGCTGTCCCTGCGGCACGCGGAGCCCTACGATGTGTCGGTGTCCAGGATCTCCAGGGTCTCCGTCGGAACCAAGCGCCTGCTGTTGGGGCGCCCCTTCCGCAGCGACACCACCGGGGACACCCCGCTGCGCAAGCGGATAGCGTTGCCGGTCTTCGCCTCGGACGCGTTGTCCTCGGTCGCCTACGCCCCCGAGGAGATCTTCCTCATCCTGTCGTTGGCCGGGGTGTCGGCCCTGGCGTTCACCCCGTGGGTCGGGCTCGCGGTGGCGGTGGTCATGGTGGTCGTGATCGCCTGCTACCGGCAGAACGTCCGCGCGTATCCGTCGGGCGGGGGGGACTACGAGGTCGCCACCGTTAATCTCGGGCCGAACGCCGGTCTGGGTGTGGGGGCGGCCCTCCTCATCGACTACGTGCTCACCGTGGCGGTGTCGATCTCGGCGGCGGCCGCCAACATCGGCTCCGCGATCCCGTTCGTGCACTCGAACGAGGTGGTGTTCGCCGTCATCGCGATCGTCCTGCTCACCGCGATCAACCTCCGGGGCATCCGGGAGTCCCGCGCGACGTTCGCCATCCCCGTCTACGCGTTCATGGCGGCCATGACCGCGCTGGTGGTGTGGGGGTTGTTCCAGGTCGGCGTGCTGGGTCGTGAGCTGAGGGCGGAGTCCGCGGAGTTCGAACTCGTCACGCCCGACGGCGTGGCGGTCGCCGGGCTCGCGCTCGCGTTCGTGGTGGCCAAGTCCTTCGCCTCGGGCTGTGCCGCGCTGACCGGGGTCGAGGCCATCCACAACGGCGTGCCGGCGTTCCGTAGTCCCCGGGCCAGGAACGCCGCGACGACTCTGGTCATGCTCGGCGTGGTGTCCATCTCGTTCCTGCTCGGGCTCATCGTGCTGGCCAACCAGCTCGGGGTGCAGGTCGCGGAGGACCCGGCCACCCAACTGATCGGTGCGCCGGAGGACTACCAGCAGAAGACGATGATCGCGCAGCTGGCCGACCCGGTCTTCGCGGGTCTCCCTGTCGCCTTCTACGTGATCATGACCATCACCGCCCTCATCCTGGTGCTCGCGGCGAACACCGCCTTCAACGGTTTCCCCGTGCTCGCCTCGGTGCTCGCGCGCGACAAGTACCTGCCGAGGCAGCTCGCCACGCGAGGGGACCGGCTCGCGTTCTCCAACGGGATCGTCCTGCTCGCCGTGGCTGCGATCGTCCTGGTGGTGGCGTTCGACGCGCAGGTCACCGTGCTCATCCAGCTCTACATCGTCGGGGTCTTCGTGGCCTTCACCCTGAGCCAGCTCGGCATGGTCCGCCACTGGACCCGGCGGCTGGGCAACGAGCAGATCCCCGCCGTCCGGCGACGGGTGCAGCGCGCACGGGCGGTCAACGCGGTCGGGTTCGTCCTCACCTCCGGTGTGCTGGTGATCGTCATGAGCACGAAGTTCTTCGCCGGCGCCTACATCGCGGTGCTGGCGATGCTGGCCGTGTTCGGGGTCATGAAACTCATCCATCGTCACTACGAGTCGGTCGCGCGCGAACTAGAGGACTCGTCCTGGGAGGTCGTCCTCCCGAGCCGCACCCACTGTGTGGTGCTGGTGTCCAAACTGCACCTGCCCACCCTCCGGGCACTCGCCTACGCGCGGGCGACCCGACCGGACACCATCGAGGCGCTCACCGTGAACATCGAGACGGCGGAGACCCGGATCCTGGTCCGCGAGTGGGAGAAGCGGCGGATCTCCGTGCCGCTCAAGGTGGTGGAGTCGCCGTACCGGGAGATCAACCGGCCGGTGGTCGACTACGTGAAACGATTGCGTGACCAGTCGCCCCGGGACGTCGTGATTGTGTACATCCCGGAGTACGTCGTGGGCCACTGGTGGGAGCAGCTCCTGCACAACCAGAGCGCGCTGCGTCTGAAGACCCGACTGCTGTACGAGAGGGGTGTCATGGTGACCAGCGTCCCGTGGCAGCTGTCGTCCTCGGACGGCCGCGCGGACCAGGCGCGTGACGAACCCATCATCGGGCGCTGGGGCGGACCGGAGGACCGATGACCCCGACGGGGAGAACCGACTGGACGGGACGTGTGCTCCGGTTGCGCATCGAGGGCCCCGCGCAGGGCGGGGAGTTCGTGGCCCGGCATTCCGGGCGGGTGGTGTTCTGCCGGGGCGGGATCTCGGGGGAGCTGGTCGAGGTGATGGTCCACGACGACCCGGGACGAGCCTTCTGTCGCGGCACCGTGACCGGCGTACTCGAGAGGTCGGTGGACCGGATCGACCCGCTGTGCCCCGCCGCGGCGGCGGGAGCGGGGTGCTGCGACTGGAGCCACATCGACCCGGCGGCCGCCCGTGCGTTCTCGGGAACCGTCCTGGCCGACCAGTCCCGACGTATCGGGCGGATACCCTCCACCCCCGATCGCGTTCCGGTCGAGGTCCCCGCCGGCGACGACGCGAGTACCGGGTGGCGGACGGTCGCGCGGTGGGTGACCGGCCCCGACGGCGTGCCGGGGGTCCGGCGGTCGCGGTCGCGCGAGGTGGTGACCGAACCCTGTGTCCAGGCGGACCCGCGGATCGCGGAGGCCGTCCGGACCGCGGGCGTGGGCGCGCACCGGGAGGTTCTCGGGGTCCTGGGGGACGACGGGGAGGTCCACGTCGCTCACCGACCGGTCACCGAGCCGGCGACACGGGGGCGTGATCGCGGGTCCCGGAGGGGTGCGGCGACCCGGGCGCGGGCCCGCTCGTCGCGCGCCGGGGCATGGGAGCACGTGACGGGTCCGCCCTCCGTCTCCCGACGGGTGGGCGGGCGCACCTGGCGGCTTCCGGTCGACGCATTCTGGCAGTCGCACAGGTCCGCTGCCGTGCACTACTCCGATCTCGTCCGCAGCGCGGTGTCCGCCACCGCGGAGTTACCGGCGGAGCCGGTGGTCTGGGATCTCTACGGGGGGGCGGGCCTGTTCTCCGCGGCGGTGCTCGACGTCGCCCCTCGCGCGCAGCTGACCATCGTCGAGTCCGCACGTCCGTCTCTCGACGCGGTGGGGACCGCCCTCGACGTCGGCCCGGGGGTCGTCCCGGTGGCTGCGCGGGTCGAGACGTTCCTCGACCGGACGGTCGGTGGGACCGACCGGAACGGTGAGCCCGATCTCGTGATCCTGGACCCGCCGAGGGGTGGGGCGGGGATCGACGTGATGACCGCGCTCGCGGGCGGAACGGCGTCGCGGATCATCCACGTGGGGTGCGACCCGGCGAGTCTGGCCCGCGACGTCGGGGTCCTGGTGGCGGCCGGGTGGACGCCGGCGGACCTGCGGGGGGTGGCCGCGTTCCCCGCGACGCACCACGTCGAGGGTCTCGCCGTCCTCGATTCCCCCCGTGCACACTGACCGATTCCGTGTCACGCCCCGACCGGTCGAGGCGCCGGCGGGGTCTCGCGCCGATTGCCCGTAGACTGTTGGTTCGACCCTGAGGGGTGCGGCCAGGGAAGGGGCAGTCGACGGCAATGAGTGTGCTCGATCAGGTGAACGGCCCCTCCGACCTCCGTGCACTCGGACCCGACGAGCTGGTCAGGCTCTGCGGCGAGATCAGGGAGTTCCTCATCAGGAAGGTCTCCGCCACCGGCGGGCACCTCGGACCCAACCTCGGTGTGGTCGAGTTGACGATCGCCCTGCACCGGGTCTTCGACTCCCCCCGGGACCCCATCGTCTTCGACACCGGACACCAGTCGTACGTCCACAAGATCGTCACCGGTCGGCGTGACCTGTTCGACGGACTCCGCACCCGGGGCGGATTGTCGGGGTACCCGTGCCGCGCGGAGAGCGAACACGACGTGGTCGAGTCCTCGCACGCCACCTCGTCGCTGTCCTACGCCGACGGTCTCGCCAAGGCGTATTCCCTGCGCGGGGAGACCGACCGCACCGTCGTGGCCGTGATCGGCGACGGCGCGATGACCGGCGGGATGGCCTGGGAGGCGCTCAACAACATCGCGGCCGGCAAGGACCGGCCCATGGTGATCGTCGTCAACGACAACGGACGATCGTATTCCCCCACGATCGGAGGCCTGGCCGAACGACTCGGGGTCCTGAGGCTACAGCCCGCCTACGAGAAGGCGATGGACCACACCAAGCGCACCCTGGGTGCGCGCAAGGACGTCGTCGGCAAGGCCGTCTACTCGATCCTGCACGGGATCAAGACAGGCCTGAAGGACGTGGTGTCCCCGCAGGAGCTGTTCGCCGACCTGGGACTGAAGTACATGGGGCCGGTGGACGGACACAACCTGGCCGCCACCGAGGCCGCGCTGCGGCTGGCCAAGGACTTCGGCGGCCCGGTGGTGGTCCACGTGGTCACACGCAAGGGCATGGGGTACGTCCACGCGGAGAACAACGTCGCCGACCTCATGCACGCGACCGGGGTCATCGACCCCGACACCGGCCGACCGCTCTCGGAGTCGTCGGCGGTCGACTGGACGTCGGTCTTCTCCGCCGAACTGTGCGAGATCGGTGCCGAACGGGACGACGTCGTGGCCATCACCGCGGCCATGGCCGGGCCGACCGGACTGACGGCGTTCGGTGAGCGTTTCCCGGACCGCATGTTCGACGTGGGCATAGCCGAGCAGCACGCCGTGGCCTCGGCCGCCGGACTGGCGCTCGGGGGGATGCACCCGGTGGTGGCCGTGTACTCCACCTTCCTCAATCGTGCGTTCGACCAGCTGCTCATGGACGTCGCGCTCCTCGGGCAGCCGGTCACCCTGGTGCTCGACCGCTCCGGGGTGACCGGCCCCGACGGCGCCAGTCACAACGGGATGTGGGACCTGTCGTTGACGGGGATCGTCCCCGGGGTCCGGGTGGCCGCACCGCGCGACGCCGAGACCCTGCGCGCGGAGCTCCGGGAGGCCGTCGAGGTGACCGACGGGCCGACCGTCGTGCGCTTTCCCAAGGGTTCGGTCGGTGAACCCGTCCCGGCACTGGAGACCAGTACCGACGGCGTCGACCGGGTGCACGGGTCCGGCGACGCCGACGTCCTCGTCGTCGCCGTCGGGTCGATGGTCGCGCCGTCGCTTGCCGCGGCCCGGGAACTCGAGACCGCCGGTGTCACTGTCGACGTGGTCGATCCACGATGGGTCTATCCGGTCCCGCACTCGGTCGTCGACTCCGCCCGGGGTCGACAGCTCGTGGTGACCGTCGAGGACAACGGGCTCCACGGTGGCGTCGGGTCGGCGGTCTCGGCGAGTCTGGAGCGCGCCGGGGTCAGGGTGGACCGACTCGCCCTGGGGATACCCCAGGAGTTCCTCGACCACGCCTCCCGCGGTGAGATCCTCGCCGACGCCGGGTTGACCGCGGAGGGGATCGCCCGCGGGATCCGCCAGCGCCTCGGCGACCGGGTCGAGAGCTGAGTCCGGACGCCCTCAGCTCTCCGCTCTGAACTCGTGCACGGCGCCCAGCAGCGGAGCCTCCGTCAGTTCGATCTGCCAGCGGCGGGCACCCTCGGCCTGCAGGACCCGGTGCAGTAGCGCCGCGTCGTCGGCGGTGTCGGTGGTGGCCGCCCGCCAGGCCCACAGTCTGAGCGTCGACGCCTTGAGCAGCAGCCCCTGTTCGATTCCCACCTCCTCGGCGAGCTCACCGAGCGCCTCGCGCGCGGAGTCCAGGAGCGCCGCCGCCCCCGGGTCGGTCCGCTTCCAACTGGTGTGCGGGGGGTGCTCCCCGCGCGGCGCCTGGCGGGAGGGGAGGTCGCCCCGCCCGAGTTCGGCGGCCCACTCCAACGCCGCCAGCCACTCGTCCGCCAGGCGTCTGCGGTGCGGGCCGTCGAACCCCTCGATCGCGAGCAGGTCGGTGCGGTTCGTCGGCGCGGTGCGTGCCGCCTCGATGATCGCCGCGTCGGTGAGCAACCTCTTGGGGGCGATGTCTCGCTCCGAGGCCACCCGGTCACGCGCCATCCACAACTCCCGTGCCCGGGCGAGTTGGCGGGCGTCGCGCAGGGAGGTCAGGCGGGCCAGCCTGCGCCAGGGATCCGGGGCGGGGGCGGGCGGATCCGAGTCGACGAGGTGTCGGCACTCGGCCTCGAACCAGTCGCGGCGGCCGAGTTCGTCGAGCCGGGGGAGTACCGCGTCCGCCAGTTCGTGGAGGAAGAGGACGTCGTAGGCGGCGTAGTCGAGCCAGGATGCGGGCAACGGGCGTCGCGACCAGTCCGCCGCCGAGTGGGCCTTGGCCAGCCCGATGCCCAGGTGCTCCGAGATCATCGCCCCGAGGTTCACCCGTTCCATACCGAGGAACCGCCCGGCCAGTTCGGTGTCGATGACAGACGTCGGCCTGATCCCGAGCTCGCGGAGTGACGGGAGGTCCTGGCTCGCGGCGTGCAGGAGAAGGGGGCGCCCGGAGAGGACGCCCGCGAGCGGCCCGACCGTCTGGCCCGGCGTCTCGGGGTCCACCAGCAGTGCGGGCCCGCCGGCGGGACGTAGTTGCAGCAGGAAGGCGCGCTCGGAGTAGCGGATCCCGGACGCGCGCTCGACGTCCACCGCGACCGGTCCGGCCGAGGACTCCACGACGGAGGCGACCGACCCGATGCCGGAGGCGTCGTCCACGAACTCGTACTCCGCCGGGGGCGGCGGCGCCCCCGGCGGGGTCTCTCCGCGTCGTCGGCCGCTCACGCCCGACGATGCAGGGAGGTCACGCCGACCGGCGGGAGTCCGGCGGCCAGGGAGAGCGTCTTGCAGAAGGCGGAGGCGTGACCGGTCAGGTTCGACTCGAGGGCGGTCCACGACGCGCGCAACTCGAGCTGGTGGGCCTGGGGCGGTCCGGAGATGTCGCCGTAGCGGACCGACGCGGTGCTGGTGACGGTTCCGCCCAGCGACGTGTACGGTCCGGCGTCCTCGTCGAGCGCCTCGGTGAGCCAACTCCAGGCGACCTGGGGCAGCAGGGGATCGCCCGCGAGTGAGGCCTCCATGTCGGCCTGGATGTAGGCGACCAGCCGCAGCGTGCCGTTCCACGCGTCGTCCCCGGAGGGGTCGTGGAGGAGGATCAGCCGACCGAACGCGTCCCCGTCGGAGAACTCGGGCACATCGTCCCCGGTCGGCGGGATGATCTCCACCCCGAGCGCGTGACTGTACGGCGCCAGTCTCTGCGGCGGACGGATCGGGCCGACGGAGATCTCAGGGCGGACCTCGAGCCGGGACAGCGACTCGACCGCCTCCCGGAAGACCTCGGGCTCGCCGTCATTGACCGATGTGCTCACGGGTCGTCACGCTAGCCACCACCCGGCGGCGTCCCGAGGAGGCGCGCCGTCGCCCAGCGGGGTGGGGTGGAGGGCCCCGGTGGCGCACTCGTGGGACCATGGGGGGGTGCTGAACTCCGATGTGCCCTCGAATCCCAGGTCCGTTGACACCCAGGGCGCCGGCCGCGCCACCGCGCGCCGGGCCGGGACCGGCCCCTACCTCGACGAAGTCGGGGGCACCGGTGCCGCTCACACGCCGGTGTGGTTCATGCGTCAGGCGGGTCGCTCGCTTCCCGAGTATCGCGAACTCCGGGCCGGGAGCACCATGCTCGAGGCCTGTTTCGACCCCGAGATGACCTGCGAGGTCACCCTGCAGCCGGTCCGCCGTCACGGGGTGGACGCCGCGATCTTCTTCTCCGACATCGTCATCCCGCTGGCGGCGGCGGGTGTGGACATCGACATCGTGCCGGGCACCGGGCCCGTGGTGGCATCGCCGATCCGCGACGAGGCCGGGGTCGCCGCGCTTCCCGATCTCACCCCGGACCGGCTCGAGAAGATCGGCGAGGCGGTCCGCATGGTGGTGGCGGAGCTCGACCCGGAGGTCGCGCTCATCGGATTCGCCGGCGCCCCCTTCACCCTCGCCTCCTACCTCATCGAGGGCGGACCGAGCCGTAACCATGAGCACACGAAGTCCCTGATGTACTCCCGCCCCGACGTCTGGCATGCACTGATGTCCAAGTTGGCGGACCTGACCACGGTGTTCCTGCGCGCGCAGATCGATGCGGGCGTGGACGCCGTCCAGCTGTTCGACTCGTGGGCCGGGGCGCTGAGCCTGCGGGACTACCGGTCGATGGTGCTCCCGCACTCCACCGGGATCTTCGCCGACGAGGTGATCTCCACGGTTCCCCGCACCCACTTCGGCGTGGGCACCGGAGAACTGCTCGGGGCGATGGGCGAGGCCGGTCCAGAGGTCGTCGGTGTGGACTGGCGCATCCCGCTCGACGACGCCGCGGTGCGGGCTCCGGGCAAGGTGCTCCAGGGCAACCTCGACCCCGCCATGCTCTTCGCCGACCGTCAGGCGCTGGACTCCGAGGTCCGGAGGATCCTCGACGAGGGGGCGCGGGCACGTGAGCTGGGCGCCCGCGGGCACGTGTTCAACCTCGGGCACGGCGTCCTGCCCGCCACCGACCCGGGTGCCGTGACCCACGTGGTCGAGCTGGTCCACGAGCTGACCGGGACGTAGGGATGCCCCCTCGTGTCGCGGTGGTCGGTGGCGGTCTCAGCGGACTCACCGCCGCCTATCAGCTCTCCCTCGACCTGCCCGGCGCACGGATCACGGTCCTCGAGGCGTCGGACTCCCTCGGTGGGGCGTTGCACACCGTCGACTTCCCGTCCGGCCCCATGGAGCTGGGGGCCGAGGCATTCATCGGTCGCCGACCGGAGGCCTCCGAGCTCGTCGCCGAGCTGGGGCTGACCGACACCCTGCGGCACCCCGGACCGCTCGGCCCGGCGATCCTCACCGACGGTCGACTGGTCCCGATGCCGGTCGGCACCCTCATGGGGCTGCCGTCCGACGTGGCCGGCCTGTCCGGTGTGCTGAGCCCCGGTGAGTCGGCCGTCGCCGCCCGTGAGACGGACACGCCGCTGGAGTGGGAACCCGGCGGGGACGTCTCGCTGGGCCGGCTCGTGGCCGACCGGTTCGGCGACGCGGTGGTCTCGCGGCTCGTCGATCCCATGCTCGGCGGGGTGTACGCCGCCCCCAGCTCGGGACTCGGCCTGCGGCAGGTCATCCCCGGTCTCGCCGAGGCGCTGGACCGCGGCGCACCGACGCTGACCGCCGCGATCGGTGAGCTCGTGGGCAACCGGGTGCCGGGGCCCGTCTTCGCCACCCTCGACGGCGGGTACAGGGGGCTCGTGTCCGCGCTCGCCGAGGCCTCGGGTGCCACGGTCCGCTCTCACGCCACCTGCACCGCGATCCATCGCGAGCCCTCCGGGTACACCCTGACGGTCACCGGCGCGCGCGGATCGTGGGTGGAGGACGCCGACCTCGTCGTCGTCGCCGTCCCCGTCCCCCACGCCGCGCCGCTCCTGGCCGCCGCCGGTGGCGTCGACGGCGCTGTGTCCGGCCTGTCCGGGATCCGGACCGCCTCGTCCGCCGTGGTGGCGATGGAGGTGGACCGGGGGCTCGACCTGCCCGAGCTCTCCGGGGTGTTGGTGGCCACCGACGAGCCGGTTCCGTTCAAGGCGATGACCTTCACCAGTCGCAAGTGGCCTCACCTCGACACCCGACCGGGTCACCTGGTGCGGGTGTCGTTCGGTCGGCTCGACGACGACGACGTGCTCACCGCGGACGACATCGCACTGGCCCGGATGGCCGAGTCCGCCCTGGCCGGGGTGTGCGGATCCGCACCGACGATCCTGTACTCGCGTGTGCGCCGCTGGGAGGACGCGCTCGCCGAGATCGGTCCGGGGCACGCCGACCGGATCGCGGGCGTGCGGGCCGAACTGGCGGAGCGGTTGCCCGGGGTCGAGGTGGTCGGAGGTGCGACCGAGGGGGTCGGCGTGCCCGCGTGCATCGGCTCGGCACGGGCCGCGGCCCGCCGGTTGGCCGCCGGGTGGCAGGATTGAGCCATGGCACGCCTTGACTACAAGAAGCTCAACTCGACGCTCCGCTACCTGATGTTCTCGGTCTTCACCGTGACGCCCGGGGAACTGGGGGAGGACCGGGCCGCGGTCACCGCGGACCTCGAGCGGTTCCTCGCCCGATTCGAGGGCACCGACGTGGTGGTCCGCGGACTGTACGACGTCTCGGGGCTCCGCGCCGAGGCCGACTTCATGATCTGGACCCACGCCGAGCACATCGAGGAGCTCCAGAGGTTCTACAACGAGTTCCGGCGCACCACCATCCTGGGCCGGGCCAGCACGGCCCACTGGTCCAACACGGCTCTGCACCGGCCCGCGGAGTTCAACAAGAGCCACATCCCGGCGTTCCTCGCCGAGGAGGAGCCGGGCGCGTACATCTCGGTGTACCCCTTCGTCCGGTCCTACGAGTGGTACCTGCTCCCCGACGAGGAGCGTCGCCAGATCCTCGCCGAGCACGGGCGCGCCGCCCGCGAGTACCCGGACGTCCGGGCCAACACCGTGCCGTCGTTCTCGTTGGGCGACTACGAATGGCTCCTGGCCTTCGAGGCCCCGCAGCTGGACCGGATCGTGGACCTGATGCGCGTCATGCGCAGCACCGAGGCGCGGCGTCACGTCCGCGAGGAGGTCCCGTTCTTCACCGGGCCCCGGGTCAGCGCCGAGCAGCTGGCCACCACGATGCCCTGAGGCGGTCGGTCACCCCGCTGATCGAGTCACGGGGCCGGCAGGGACGACCACGTCCCCGCCGGCCCCTCCTGTCGTGCGCTCAGTCCTCGACGGGCTCGAGGGTCATGCTCAGCGAGTTGATGCAGTACCGCAGGTCCGTGGGGGTGGGGTAGCCCTCGCCGGAGAACACGTGACCGAGATGTCCGTGGCAGTTCGCACACACCACCTCGGTGCGGGTCATCCCGAGCGAGGTGTCGGTCCGCTCGATGACGGCCCCACCGGCCAGAGGCGTGAAGAACGAGGGCCAGCCGCAGTGGGAGTCGAACTTGGCGTCACTGCGGAACAGCTCGGCCCCGCAGCCGCGGCAGCGGTAGACCCCTTCGGTCTTGGTGTCGGTGTACTCCCCGGTGTACGGCCGCTCGGTGCCGGCCCGGCGCAGGACCTGGTACTCCTCGGGGGTCAGTCTGCGGCGCCATTCCGCATCGTCGAGGGTGAAGTCCGGTTGTGGAGTGCTGGAGGGGGTGTCGGTGCGCTCACTCATGTCCGCAGGCTACGCCGCCGCGGCGGCCGGTGCGATCCGCTCGTGTCGCCGCGGGTCCGTGCGCCGCCACAGCAGGATCACCAACACCGTGCACAGCAGCAACAGCCATCCGAGCGTGGGATGGGCGAACTCCAGCAGTCGCCCGTAGTACGGCCACCGGGCCGACTCCCAGAAGTCCAGGGTGAAGAACCCGTACGCCGCCAGCCAGGCGGGCCAGTTGCGCACGAAGGACTTGTCCAGGACCACGGTGAGCATGATCGGGATCAGCATCATCGAGTAGTACATCTGCCCCAGGCTGGAGACCAGGAACACACCGGCCAGGATGACACCGGAGGTGGTGGCCAACCACAGCACCTCGTGGTTGTGCCGGTAGTCCAGCAGGAGCCACACGGCCACCAGGGTGGCCACCACGATGAGGATCCGGGCCACCAGGATGAGTGGTTCGGGGACACCGTAGTACAGGCCGAGGCCGGCGATGGAGCTGTTGTAGTAGTCGCGGACCTCGCTCATGTACGGCGCGGTCACCTCGAGGTACCGCGCGGCGTCCACGGTGAGCGCCCAGCCCGCGGCCATGGCGGCGGCGGGGATCGCCACGGCGGCGACGAAGGGCTGCCACTGACGGCGGATGAGGGGGAGGACCAGTAGTGGCGCGAGCATCGGTTTGATGGCCAGGGACAGGCCCATGGCCACACCGGCCCACCACAGTCTCCGACGGTGGAGGAGGTACAGGAACGCCACCTGGCACAGGAAGATCACGCCGTTGACGTTGGTGAAGACCAGGGTGTTGGTGACCGCCTCGGTGCAGAAGGCCCCCAGGAGGATCGCCGGGGCCGCGAACGACCGTACGTCGAGGTCGAACAACCTCATGAGGAGCCACAGCGCGCCGATGATCGCCGCGGTGTTGACGAGGATGAACAACCACCGCGCGACGGTGTAGTTGTCGATCACGCCGAAGGGGGCCAGCAGGAAGGTGCCGCTCGGGGCGTAGAGGTAGTGCGGCTGAACCGTGAGCAGGTTCTCGCTGTACACGGGTTCGCCGGCGAGGAAACGTCTGGTCGCCGCGTAGACGGTCCCGAAGTCGTTGGTGATCGATCCGTTGACGGCCTTGATCAGGACGCGATGGATCACGGTCATGATCGCCAGCGGCCACAGGATGTGGTTCAGCAGGCGGGGCACGGAGTCAGTGCTTCGGGTCGGCAACGGCACGGTGTGCAGGCTACCGGCCCGGGTCGCGTCCCCCACGCAGGCGCCCCGGTCAGGAGGGACAGGCCACGGAACGGTCGACGGTGGCCGGGTCGGCGAGGAACTCCGTGACGGTCGATCTGGCGCACGCGGAGTGGAGGACCACGCGCGATCCGGGTGCACCCCAGGTGAGGACCCGGATGTCGCCGGCCCCTGCGGCCGACAGCATCCCCGCGGTGGGTTCCAGCGCGGCGGCACCGGCCACGGGGTCCGCGATCCCACCCATCAGCAGCACGGGCGCGGCGCCAGGTAGCTCCAGCGTGGACTCTCCCGGGACGGGCCAGGTCGAACACGCGGACAGCTGGGCGGCGAGGATCTCCCCGAAGGGTGCGTCATCCGTCCATTCTGTGGCGAGTTCCGGGACGCGGCTCACCGGCACCCGCCGGGGCAGATCGGAGCACCCCGCGACATAGGGCAGTGACGAGCTCGTCAACGCCTCCGCCCGGGCACGCACCGGGGATCCGGGCGAGTCCGCGCCCGGGCCCGCCTCCGCGATGTCGCCGAGGATCACGTCCCCCTCGGACGCCTCCGCTGCGGAGGCACCGGACAGGTCGGCGAGGGCGGAGCGGATGACGTCGTTCGGCTGGTCCGGGTAGAAGTAGTTCTTCCGCGCGAACCGGCT
>NZ_JAALDZ010000230.1:0-5437 GCF_014145125.1 Dietzia sp. CQ4
CCACCGCATCGTTCGGTCTGGACGGGATGGCGCGTCGGGTGTCCGGGCTGGGAGGAGAGTTCGACGTGAGCTCCGAGACCGGCGCGGGGACCACGATCCGCGCCGTGCTCCCGACGGCGGTGGGAGGGTCGGGGACATGACGACGACGAGCGTGCGCGTTCTGATCGCGGACGATCACGCGGTGGTCCGGACAGGCCTTCGCGCGTTGGTCGCGTCGGACCCCGCCATCGAGGTGGTGGCCGACGTCCCCACCGCTGACGGCGCTGTCGAGCGGGCGCGGATCGGCGACGTGGACGTGGTGCTCATGGACCTGCGCTTCGCGGGTGACGCCTCCGCGGGGGTCAGGGCGACCCGGCGACTCCGCGCACTCGGGTCACCACCGCAGGTCCTGGTGCTGACCAGCCACGACACCGATGCGGACATCATCGGGGCGATCGAGGCGGGGGCCTGCGGTTACCTCCTCAAGGACGCCGGTCCCGACGAGCTGCTGGCCGCCGTCCGCGCCGCGGCGGCCGGGGAGAGCGCGCTCTCCCCCACCGTCACCGCCACTCTGATGAACCGTTTGCGCGACCCACGGCCGGTGTTGACCGATCGCGAGGTGGACGTGTTGCGGGCGGTGGCGACGGGCGAGACCAATCGGCAGGTCGCGGCGTCCCTGAACGTGTCGGAGGCGACGGTCAAGACGCACCTCGTGCACGTCTTCGACAAACTCGGTGTGACGTCCCGGACGGCCGCGGTGGCCAGGGCCCGCGAGCTCGGGGTGGTGTAGCCGATCAGCACCGCCCACCCTGGATCGAAGGAAGCCGCAGAGCAAGCGCATCCGCCACTCCTGAGAGTGCGTCGACGCCTTCGCCGAATGACGCTGATTCGACCGCGATGGCCACCGCTAACTCCCCTCCCGCAGCCGGCACTATCCCGAACTGACGCACGAGATAACCGCCAGTCTCACCCGGCCCCCAGCCACCCTTGAACCGAGCTCCCGGTATGCGGCCGAGTCCCCAGCTCTGATCGGGTGACACCTGGCCCATCAGATCGAGAACTCGGCTCGATGACCCGATGCACGGTAGGAGACTTCCGAACCGCGCCTGACCCACGAGTGGCCACTGAGTCTGACCGAAGATCGAGTACTCCGCACGGATGCGGACAGTCGGCACCTGGGTGGTGCTGTCACCCCCATCCGCGAGAACTGCGCCGATCCCAGCCGCCGACGAGGCTCCCCCGCCGAGTGAATCCCACAATTGCTCTGCCGCCGCGTTGTCGGATGTCGTGATCGCGGTGGCTGCCGACTCGAGCGTGGCCGGAGATGTGCGCGCGACGGCGACGGCCAGGGGTACCTTTATCGTCGACCAGGCGGCACCCGACTGCACGACTCCCGCCTTCTCGACGTCGGTCCGACCACCGACGCCTGCTGCGGCGATACCAACCGGACTCGGAATACCGCCGATCACTCCGGCGAGATCCACACCACCGGTCCCGGGGTCGGCCATTGGTGAGACCGGGCGATGGGCAGCTCCCGGAATCCCTTCTCCACCTGGTCCGTCCGGTCCCGGAGAGACCGTGGTGACTGTGGAAGTGACGTAGACGGTATGTACGGGCCCGCTCGTGGGGACCAACTCACCACAACCGCACACGACGAGAACGAGCCCGCAGGCACCCGAGGTCAGTGCCCCTCGCCTGCTCAGAAAAGCCATCAGTAGATGTACACGACAGCGTTGTTGCCGCCGGTACAGGTCACCACCGGTCCGCCCGAGCAGGACATCGTGTACGTCGCACCCGTCACCGGGCTGTAGGCGTCAATGGTCATCGGGCCCCCGTTGCCTCCGGATGCGAGGTAAGTGGAACGAACTGACACTGCGAACTCGCACGAGGTGACTGATGAGCCCACCGCCGAGTGCGCGAGCGGGCCCCCGCCGACGTTCGAGCACACGAATGACCCGGACGGTGCAGCCGGTTGCGCTGGTTGGACCTGTGGCCGGTCCGGTTCCCCGACACTCGAGGCCGTCGCTGTGGCGGACACCGTCGACGTCACGGGTGCAGCAGTCGTACTGGTGAATCGCGGGATCATCAGGAACGCCACCACCGCGATCAGACCCACGATCAGCACGGCCATCAGTGTGATCATCACGGCCATGGCCGGGGACATCGACTGCTTCTGGTTGGTCGCCACCGGGCTCGCCTGAGGGATTCGTCCGAACTCCGACGTGGGGTAATCACTCCACTGAGGAGGAGGGTTCTGGTTCATGTCGCGCCTCCCGGCCACCCGAACACGCTCGCGACCAACCTGCCGCTGAGAATGAGAATAAGTGACGCTGCGTGATACAAGTCGCGAATGAAGGTCCTGAACGCCACGTCCTCGACCTGGGAACGAGTCAGGTCGAGTCATCGTCTCGACGGACGATCCTCCACGCATCGTCGCTGCGGAACGGGGGCATTGACTCCTAAGCTCGTCCCATGCGGAGACTCCCCTGGATCATCGGCGCTGTCGTCGTCATCGTCGTCGTCGCGCTGATCGCGGCGCCCTACCTCTACAAAGCCGTGCGTGGAGGTGACGACGCGCCGGCCGCGACCGTCTCCGTCGACGGAGCCGAGGAGGCGACCGGCACCCTGGAGGGCACGTGGGTGGTGGTGCCGGGGACCGCGCCCAATGAGACGACTGCCGGGTACACGGTCAACGAGATCCTGCGGGGGGAGCCGGTCACCGTCGTCGGCAGCACCGACCAGGTGAGCGGCCGGGCGGTCGTGTCCGGGACCACCCTCGAGTCCGCATCGTTCGACGTGCAGGTGGCGGGAATCGAGACGGACATCGACCAGCGCGACGCCCAGTCCCGCTCGCCCCAGATCCTCGATGCCGGGTCCCATCCCTCGGCGACACTCACCGTGGCCGAATCCGTGGATCTGGCTGCGGTGCCGTCGGACGGCACAACGGTGTCGATCCCGATGGTGGTCGAGCTGACGATCAAGGGCACGACCGTCCGTGAGGACACCGAGGTGACCGTCCTACGGACGGGCGACGCCCTGATCGCCTCCGGCGCGGTCCCCCTCACCTGGGCCGAGGTCGGGGTCGAGCCGCCGAGCCTCGGCTTTGTCGCCGTGGAACCGTCCGGAACGATCGACTTCCTGGTGAGCCTGGCCCGGCAGTAGCCGTGCCTCGGTCTGAGGAGGTCCGATCTGCTCTCGCAGTCCGATCTCCATACGCACGACGTAGGCGATGAACGCGACGGGGATGACGGCGCTCCACGCCCACGCCGACCCTGCGGCGAGAGCGAACACCACCGTGGACGTCACACCGTACGCGGCGATGAGGCCACGGATCGACGCGATGCACGTCGTGATGGTCCGTTCGCTCCACCTCGTTCGCCAGAGTTGCACGGATCCTGAAAGCTCGGCCGCCAGGAAGAGCATCAGGCTCAGGGTGAGCAGCATGAAGTGAGCGGGGAGTTCCCCCGGACGCAGGCTGCCCTCGGTCGGGAACACACTCCTCCACGCTCCGACCGAGACACCCACCGCGCACAGCAGTAGCAGTACGACCATCGGGATGGCATAGGACGGCGACAGCGGATCCCATCTCTGCGACCTGCGGGCACGTCCCGGTTGTGGTGTGGTCACTCGTCTCCCCGCCTCGTCGTTGATCGCATGTCGGTCCTCTCCCGGTTCTTCCGATCGGTTCGACGGTCCGAGGGCCCTGCTCGGTTCCATGAGTTCGGGCCGGGCCCATCTGGCGGTGTCCGGCGGCCGACATCGGCAGACGCTCAGCGGTAAACGTTCAGCTCGTCGCCACCCACCGGACACGGACCCGGCACCCGACCCTCCTACGGTCACCTGGTCAGTCACTCAGTCATTGCCCAGGAAAGGCCCCCGATGCGCTCACGGACCATCAGCTCAGGCGTCCTCACGGTCGCCCTCGCCGCCGGCGCGGCGCTGGCGATACCCGCCACCGCTCCCGCCGCGCCCGCCACCAGCGTGGTGATCAACGAGGTCGAGTCCAACGGCGACGCCGTGGGCGACTGGGTGGAGCTGGCCAACCTCGACACCGAGCAGGACGTGGACATCTCGGGCTGGACGTTGATCGACGACGACCCCACGCACGATCCGATCGTCATCCCCGAGGGGACCACCATCGAGTCCGGTGGCTACTGGTCCGTCTACACCGACGTGGACCCGGACTACTTCGGGCTCGGCGGCAACGATTCGGTGATCCTCCGGGACGCGGGCGGGGAGATCGTCGACTCCACCACCTGGTCGGGTCACTCGCCCACCACCTGGGGCCGCATCCCCGACATGACGGGCGGGTTCGCCGTGACCGGTGAACCCACCCGTGACGCGCGGAACGTGGCGGCCGTCGAGGAGAACCCGGTGGTGACGTCGCCCTGGCCCTTCGACCCGCTGACGATCACCCCCGTCGCGCTCGGTGGCGCCTTCGCCGAGGACGACGACATGTCGGGCGTCGACATCGCGGCCGACGGCACCGCCTACGTGGTGAACAACGGCACCGGCACGCTGTACGTCCTGGCCCACGACCACAGTGCAGGCACCTACTCGCTCGCCCGCACCTTCGTCCTCACCTACCCCGATGGTTCGGGCCTACCCGATTCCGAGGGCGTCACCGTGGGGCCGGACGGCGTGATCTACGTGGCCACCGAGCGCAACAACGACGCCGGCAGCACCAGTCGCCCCTCGATCCTGCGCTTCGTCCTGCCCACCGACCGCGATTCCGGCACGCTCAGCGCCACGGACGAGTACTCGCTGACCTCCCTCACCGGGCCGATCGGCGCGAACGCCGGCCTCGAGGCCATCGAATACCTCCCCGAGGCGTTCGGCGGAGCCTTCGCCGTGGGCGTCGAGGGGACCGGGAAGGTCCACTTCGTGCGGCTGGGTGACGGAGGTGCGGTGACCGAGATGCAGACGTACACCTCACCGTTCACGGGCGTGATGGCGCTCGACCACGACGAGGTGTCCGGCGTCCTGCGGGTGCTGTGTGACGAGGTCTGCGAGGGACGCTCGGTCGAGATGACCTTCGACGGGACCGGGTTCGTCACCGACGGCACCCTCTACGCCCGGCCGGTCGACATGCCCAACCTCGCCAACGAGGGCTTCGCCTCCCACCGCGAGACCGTCGAGTGCCTCCTGGGAGGCGCCACCGGCACCGCCGAGCGGGTCAGGTTCCTGTGGGCCGACGACGCGGCCACCGCAGGGGTCGGTCTGCGCACCGCCGTCTCCGAGGCCGGTGAGTGCACGGTGGAGGACGACGACTCCGTTGACGGGTCGCTCGACGACCTGGACACGGTCCTCGGTTCGCTCGCGGGCCTCAGTCCGGTCTTCGGATCGTCGGGCGACGCGCCGACCCTGGTGCCGACCCTTCTTCCGTCTCTCTGAGCCGGCACGATCGGCTCTGACGCACCGCGGCAGGGCCCGGCCACCATCCAGGGTGGCCGGGCCC
>NZ_JAALDZ010000231.1:0-13607 GCF_014145125.1 Dietzia sp. CQ4
TGGCGGCCTCGGCCCACCCCGCGCCGCTGCCACCGGTGTCCTCGGGGGCTGTGAGGCGGCCGATCCCCACCTCGGACAGAGTCCTCCACACGGCCGCGGAGTCCGGTCGGTCGGTGGGGCCGGAGAACTGCGCCAGCACATCGGCCATCATCGACTCGAGGTCCCGGTCGATCTCGAGTCCGAGGCCCTCCACGCCCTCGCGGGTCCCGGTGTCCTCCGACTTCGCCTCCCCCACCCCCGCGCCCATCGCATGCCCGGCCCCGGTGTTCATCGCATCCCCAGTCCCCGCGCGATCACGCCGCGCAGAATCTCGTTGGTCCCGCCCCGCAGGGTGAAGCCGGGCCGCTGGTGTAGTCCGGCACGCAGGAGGTCGGTGAGTTCGGACGCGGCCGGAGCCCCGCCTGCGTCATCGGGTGTGAACTCGTCGCCGAGTCGGGTGGAGACCACATCGACGATGTCGCCCTCGGTGGTCGTGCCGAGGAGTTTGACCAGGGCTGCGGCGTTGTCCGCCGGTTCGCCGCGCTGCAGGGCCCCGGCGATGTTCTGGCTCAGGGCGTGCAGGCCCGCCATCCGCGCGACCGAGCGGCCGAGATCCGTGCGGGCGGGCAGTCGCCCCTCGGAGACGGCCCCGATCTCGGCGGCGAGCAGGCGGAAGGAGGACAGGAACCGTTCGGGCCCGCTGCGCTCGAAGGCCAACTCGGAGTTGACCTGGTCCCAGCCGTTGCCGAGGGTGCCGAACACGCGGGAGTCGGGGACGAACACCTCGTCGAGGACGACCTCGTTGAAATGGTGGTCACCGGACAGGGACACGATCGGGCGGATGGTCACACCCTCGCTGCGCAGGTCGACGATGAACTGGCTCAGCCCCGCGTGACGGTCGGAGGTGTCCAGGGGTTCGGTGCGGGCCAGCGCGATGAACGCCTCCGCGTGCTGCGCTCCGGAGGTCCACACCTTCGTCCCGGTGATCGCCCAGCCGCCGTCGACGCGGACGCCCTTCGTCCGCACGCTGGCCAGGTCCGACCCGGAATCCGGCTCGCTCATCCCGATGCCGAAGCAACACTCCCCCGCGGCGATCCGCGGCAGGAACTCGCGCTTCTGCTCCTCGGTTCCGTACCGCAGGAGCGACGGGGCGATCTGCCGGTCGGCGACCCACTGCGCGGCGACGGGCGCCCCGACCGCGAGCAGTTCCTCGGTGACGACGAACCGCTCCAGGTGCGTGCGCCCCCGACCGCCGTACTCGGTGGGGACCGTCATCCCCACCCACCCCTGCTCGGCGAGCCTGCGGGTGAAGTCCTCGTCCCACCGGGTGAGCCACGTGTCGATCCACGGCGTCAGCCGGCCGGCGGCGATCTCCGCCGAGAGGAACGCCCGCACCTCAGCCCGCAAAGCGTCCATGTCCGCCGATGCCAGGGTGGTCGGTGGGACGAGTGCAGACGTCATCGGTGCTCCTAAGGGGAGGGCTGGCGGTGGGCGTGACGGCGGGTCAACCGGGCAGGGCGTCGGGGAGCCAGGGGGTCAGCGCCCCTCGTACTCCCCCGCGCGCTTCTCTCCGAACGCGGTGAGGGCCTCGCGGTGGTCGGCGGTGTGGTGCGCGAGTGCCTGCATCGCCGCCGAGAGCTCGAGCAGTGACTCCAGTGACTGGTGCTGGGACTCGCGGAGCAGACGTTTGGCCATCCGGACCGCGTGCGGCGGGTTCTTGGCCACCCGGCCGGCCAGAGCACGGGCTGCCGGGAGCAGCTCCTCGGGCTCCACCACCTCGTTGACCAGGCCCCACGCCGCGGCCTGCTCGGCCTTGACCCGGTCGCCGGTGAGCGCCATCTCCGCCGCTCGCGCGGGGCCGATCGCCTTGGTTAGCAGCCACGCGCCGCCGTCACCCGGGATGATCCCGAGCTGGACGAAACTCTCCGCGAACCACGCCGTCGTCGAGGCCACCCGGAGATCACACATCACCGCCAGGTCACACCCCGCACCGACGGCGGGGCCGTTCACCGCCGCGATCACCGGCACCTCGCAGTGGTACAGCGCGCGCGGGATCCGCTGGATACCCGTGCGGTAACCGTCGCGGAGTTCGTAGGGACTGCCGCCGAACATCCCGGCCCTGTCGACCATGTCCTTGACGTTGCCGCCGGCGGAGAACGCCGACCCCGCGCCGGTGAGGACGACGGCCCGGACCTCATGATCAGCGTTGACCTCCGCCACCCGGGCGCACAGTGCATCGACGATCGCCGGGTCGGAGATGGCGTTCCGGGACTCCGGCAGGTTGAGCGTCCACGTCTCGATGTGATCGGCTCGCTCGACTATCAGGGGCTGAGAGGTCATGGGCACTTCCTGTAGAGGGGGGTCGCAGCCCAACGGTAGCCAAGCGGGTGGCCGCGCCACCACCAATGCTCCGATGCCGCCCACTTCGGCTACGGGTTCGACCTCGTCGTCGTCGCCCGGGGCTGGACCGGTGGGGGCGCGGGTGGTTCATTCGCCACGCCGGCGAGGAACCGCGCGGCTGACGTGCCGGAGAGAGGCCCGTGGGCGGTCCCGAGGGATCCACACAGCGAATCGAGCCCGCCGTGGGCGCACGACACACTCCCCCACACAGAACGCCCCTGACCCCGGTTTCCCGAGTTCAGGGGCGTTCCTGCTTCTGAGCCGCGTGTCGGAATCGAACCGACGACCTTTTCATTACGAGTGAAATGCTCTACCGACTGAGCTAACGCGGCGAGCCCTTGTGGGGCGTCGCAACTATATACGACTAGCCCGCGCGGCCGGAAAACGCCCGGCGCCCACGGGGCCCACCCCGCCCGGGTCCTGCTGTCTCATCCGTTCTGACTCACCCGTTGCCTCACCCCAACGCCTCGCGGATGGCCCCCACCATCGCCGACACGGCGAACTTCGGCTTCACGTTGACCTCGATGGCAGCGCGACACTCCTGGATGGCCTCGATGGCCCCCAGCACGGACGCCGGCGGGTAGTGCCCCCCGAGGCGCGCCGACTCCTCGGCCTTGTCCGGGTGCACCGGGGCGACGTCCGCGACCCCGAGTCCGGCCATGAGCGCGTCCCGGTAGAAGCCCGCCAGGTCGACCAACGCCAGGTCCAGCGAATCACGGGTGGAACGGGTCCGCCGCGACTTCTGAGCCTTCTCCAGCTCCTTCACCGCGCCCGCGGCGCCGCGACCCGCCGCGACCGCCCCCTTCCCTGTGCCGCCCACACCCATCGCGGTGCGCAGCTCCTCCACCTCACGCTCGTCGTTCCGGGTGTTGCGGGCGAGGGCCTCCTGCTCCGCGGCGCTGACCAGCCTGTCCGCGAGCGGGAACGCCCGGCCGGGATTGTGCATGACCATGGGCAGCTCCAACACCACGTCCCGACGCTCGCGGGTGGCCTCGTCGGTGGCCAACCACCGGGCGCGACCGATGTGCCCGGAGGAGACCGCAGCGGCCCACCGCGCACGTTCCGGGTCGATCCCACCGCCGGCGAGGAGCGCGCTCTCCACGGCGGCCGCGTCCGGCTGACGCAGCGCGACGTTCCTCGACCTGGACCGCAGGGTGACCATGATGTCCATGGGGTCCGTCGTGGGCGAGCACAGCAGGAACACCGTGCGGCTCGGCGGCTCCTCCACCACCTTGAGCAGCGCGTTGCCGGACTGCTCGGTGAGCCGGTCCGCCTCCTCCACCACCACGATCTGCCAGCGACCGGTGCTGGGGCGGCTGGCGGCGCGGTGGATGGTCTCCTTGACGTCCTTGAGGAGGATGTTGATCCCCTGCGGAGCCAGGAGATGCACATCTGCGTGGGTCCCCGCCAGCACGGTGTGGCAGGACCGGCACTCGCCGCAGCCCACGATCTCCGGGTGCTCGCACTGCAAGGCGGCGGCGAAACACGTGGCGGCGACGCTCCGGCCGCTCCCCGGTGGACCGGTGAACAGCCACGCGTGGACCATCCGCGCGTCCGACTCGTCCCACCCCTGGCCCGGCACCCGCGCACGCGCCGCCGACGCCGCGGCGGTCAGCTCCGCCACGACGTCGGACTGACCGGCCAACCGATCGAACACCCCTGGCATGGCCCCACCATATCGCCGCACTACGTCACACCTGCGTTCCCGTGACGAGCCCCGGGAACTACCCTTGACCGAATGGAGCGATGGGTCAGGCTGTTCCGGTGGCTGTGGGCCACCCCCTGGCCCGTCTATGCCCTCACGATGGTGCAGGCCAACATCATCGGCGCGGTCTTCGTCTTCGCGTTCCTGCGCTTCGTCCTCCCGATGGACCGCTTCCTCGACCTGGACCAGTTCCGGTTCCTCAACCAGTACCTGTTCATCGGCTACCTTGTGCTGGCGTTCATCGGCGGGGTCATCGCGTCGACCCTGCTTCTGCTCCCGGTACTCCGGGTCGACCGGTCAGGTGAGGAGTTCGGCGGGGCGATCCGCAACCGGGCCCTGCGGCTGCCCTTCCACCAGGCGCTCATCTCCGGGGCCATGTGGCTGATCGGCACCATCGTCTTTGTCGTCGCCAACGTGGCCCACTCCCCCCGCCTCGCCCTGGTGGTGGGCGTGACGAGCATCCTCGGCGGGACCACCACCTGCCTGATCTCGTACCTCCAGGCCGAGCGGATCATGCGACCGATCACCGTCCGCGCCCTCGCCCAGGGCGTGCCGGCCAACCGGCACGTCCCGGGGGTCCGTCGACGGATCTTCCTGGGCTGGGCGCTCACCACGGTCATCCCCGTCGCCGGGATCCTGCTGATCCTCACCGGGCAGTGGGTCGGGCTGTTCGGTGACGACCCCGGGCACATCCTCGTGGCGCTCGCGGTGATGGCCAGCGTCGCCGTGATCGCCGGCGCGATCGGCATGGGCCTGGTCTCGGACTCCATCGCCGACCCCGTCCGCGAGATGCAGGCGGGCGTCGGTCGGGTCAAGAAGGGCGACCTCGAGGCCCGCGTCACCATCTACGACAGCTCCGAGATCGGCCGACTGGGCCAGGGCTTCAACGAGATGGTGACCGGCCTGCAGGAACGCGAGGCGATCCAGGACCTCTTCGGCCGCTACGTCGGCGAGGACGTGGCACGCCACGCACTCGAACGAGGGACGGAGCTCGGGGGCCAGGAGCGGCAGGTCGCGGTGCTCTTCGTCGACCTGACCGGATCGACGGAGTTCGCCGCCGCCCACGAGCCGGCCGAGGTCGTCGCCGTGCTCAACGAGTTCTTCCGCATCGCGGTGGAGGCCGTCGACACCAACGGCGGTTACATCAACAAGTTCCAGGGCGACGCGCTGCTCGCGGTGTTCGGTGCGCCAATCGAGGTCGAGAACGAGGCCGGACGGGCGCTCCGGGCCGCCCGCGCCCTCCAGAGCCAGCTCGCCGGGCTCTCCCCGCTCTCGGCGGGTATCGGGGTCTCCTACGGCACCGTGATCGCCGGGCACATCGGACACGCCAAGCGCTTCGAGTACACCGTGATCGGTGATCCGGTCAACGAGGCCGCACGCCTGACCACCCTGGCCAAGTCCGAACAGGGCCACGTCCTGGCGTCGGCTGCCGCGATCCGCAACGCCGACGCTCCCGAGGCGGCGAGGTGGGTGCTGGGACGCAGCGTCGAACTGCGTGGGCGCGGCATCATGACGCAGCTGGCCCGGCCGCTCCGGCCGACCCTCGCGGACCGGTGGCAGGCGGGGAACGTGGCGCTTCGCCCCACCGTCGAGGGTCTGGACACCGCCGACACCTGATCCGCACCTCGGTTGGCGGACACCACCGCGCCGTTGGCGGCCACCCCCTCCGCGCTGGCGGACGCCTCCGCGCCGTTGGCGGACGAATTCCGCGTCCTGAGGGCCCGTGAGCACCGATCCTGTCCGCCAGCGCGGAGGAGGTGTCCGCCAACCGCGGGGAGGGTGTCCGCGGTCGGGTCAGCGCCCCGCGGTGGCTTTCTTGGCCGGAGACTTCTTGGCCGGAGACTTCCGGGCCGGGGCCTTCTTCGCCGCGGCCTTCTTCGGCGGGGACTTGGCGCGCCGCTCGGACAGCAGTTCCGAGGCGCGCGCGTCGGTGAGCGTCTCCACTGTGTCGCCCTTGCGCAGGGACGCGTTCGACTCCCCGTCGGTCACATACGGCCCGAAACGCCCGTCCTTGACCAGCATCTGCTTGCCGGAGACCTCGTCGACCCCCATCTCGCGCAGCGCCTTGGGTGCGGCGGCCTGCCGGCCCCGACGCTTGGGCTCGGAGTAGATCTTCAGAGCCTCCTCGAGCGTGATGGTGAAGACGGCGTCCTCGGTGTCCAGGGTCCGCGAATCGGTGCCCTTCCGCAGGTAGGGACCGTATCGGCCGAGTTGCGCGGTGATCTCCTCACCACTCGTGGGGTCGACGCCCAGCACCCGCGGCAGCGACAGCAGCTTGAGTGCCTGCTCGAGCGTGACCGTGGCCGGCTCCATCGACTGCATGAGCGACCCTGTCCGCGGCTTGGGGCCGGTGGGGTTGTCGGACTCCTTCTTGGCCTTGCGGGTCACGGCGGACTTGGCCTTGGTCGCGGCCTTCTTGGCCTCCGCCTTGGCCTCGTCATCCTTCGCGGCCGCCATCGCGGCGTCGCGCTCGGCGTCGATCCGCTTCTTCTCCGCCTCGGCGTCGGCGAGCACCTTCTTGGCCCACTGCGCCTTCTCCGCGTCGGTGGGCTCGGGCAGCTTCTCGGTGACGTAGGGGCCGAATCGGCCGTCCTTGACCACGATCTCGTGACCGGTCTCGGGATCCACGCCCAGCGGACGCCCGTCCTGCGGGGTGGCGAAGAGTTTCTCGGCCACCTCGAGCGTGAGCTCGTCGGGGCTCATCCCCTCCGGCAGGTTGGCGCGCTGCGACTCCTGCTCGCCGCGCTCCCCCGCGACCATGCGCTCGAGGTACGGACCGTAGCGCCCGACACGGACGTGGACCGGTCGTCCCTCGGAGTCGTCGAAGACCCGGATGGAGTTGATGCTGCGGGCGTCGATGGCCTCGAGGTTCACGTCGATGAGGTTCTTGAGCCCGACCGCGCGATCCCCGTCCCCGGCCGACCCGGCGCCGTCGGGGTCACCGAAGTAGAAGCGACGCAGCCAGTCGTCGCGGTTCTCGCGCCCCTCGGCGATCTCGTCGAGCTCGTCCTCCATGAGCGAGGTGAAGTCGTAGTCCACCAGTCGACCGAAGTTCTGCTCGAGCAGACCGATCACGGCGAACGCCACCCAGCTGGGCACGAGGGCGTTGCCCCGCGAGTACACGTACCCGCGGTCCTGGATGGTGCGGATGATGCTGGCGTAGGTGGAGGGGCGGCCGATCCCCATCTCCTCCATGACCTTGACCAGGCTCGCCTCGTTGTAGCGGGCCGGCGGGCTGGTGGTGTGGCCGTCGGCGGACAGATCCGAACCCGTGAGCGCCTGCCCCTCGCTGAGCCGGGGCAACCGCCGCTCGGCGTCGTCCGCCATGGGCTTGTCGGACGACTCGGTGGACTCCTCGGCGGCCTCGACGTAGGCCTTGAGGAAGCCGGGGAACGTGATGGTGCGGCCCGAGGCCGCGAAGGTGGCCCGGCTGTACCCGGACGGGTTCTCGCCCGCGGCGCCCGTGATCCGGATGCTCACCGACGTGCCCTTGGCATCGGCCATCTGGGAGGCGACCGTGCGCTGCCAGATGAGCTCGTACAGGCGGTACTCCTCGGCATCCAGCGCGCTGTGCAGCTGACCGGGTGTCGCGAAGGACTCTCCGGCCGGGCGGATGGCCTCGTGCGCCTCCTGCGAGTTCTTGACCTTGCGGGTGTACTGACGCGGGGTGGGCGAGACGTACTCGCTGCCGTACAACTCCGTGGCCTGCGCACGCGCGGCCGACATGCCGCCCTCGGACAGCGTCGTGGAGTCGGTACGCATGTAGGTGATGTAGCCGTTCTCGTACAACCGCTGGGCGATGCGCATGGTGCGTTCGGAGGTGTAGCGCAGCTTGCGGCCGGCCTCCTGTTGCAGCGTCGAGGTCATGAACGGCGCGTAGGGGCGCCGGGTGTACGGCTTGGACTCCACGGAGTCGACCACGAAGTCGGCACCGTCGAGGGCGTCCGACAACGCACGGGCCGCGGCCTCCTCGAGCACCACCGCGTCCTTGGCCGCGCCGGTGGTCTTGAGGCGGCCGTTCTGGCCGAAGTCGCGGCCCTGGGCGACCCGGGCACCGTCCACCGCGGCGAGGCGGGCCGTGAAGCTGCGCGGCTCCCCCGCGTCCCCGCCGGTGGCCTGCTGCGTCGTCAGGGTCGCGGTGATGTCCCAGTAGTCGGCGGCGACGAACGCCATGCGCTCCCGCTCGCGCTCGACGATCACGCGGGTGGCCACGGACTGCACGCGGCCCGCGGAGAGCCGCGGCATGACCTTCTTCCACAGGACCGGGGAGACCTCGTATCCGTAGAGACGGTCGAGGATCCGGCGGGTCTCCTGGGCGTCGACCAGGTCGGTGTCCAGCTCGCGGGTGTTCTCGGCGGCGGCGAGGATCGCGGGCTTGGTGATCTCGTGGAACACCATGCGCTTGACCGGGACCTTGGGCTTGAGCACCTCGAGCAGGTGCCAGGCGATCGCCTCACCCTCGCGGTCGGGGTCGGTGGCCAGGAGGAGCTGGTCCACGCCGGCCAGTTCCTTCTTGAGCTCGGCGACCTTCTTCTTCTTGTCCGCGCTCACCACGTAGATCGGCTCGAAGTTGTCCTCCGGGTTCACGCCGAGCCGCGCCCACGGCTCCTTCTTGTACTTGGCCGGGATGTCGGCGGCGCCCTTGGGCAGGTCACGGATGTGGCCGACCGACGCCTCGACCACGTAGTCGGACCCCAGGTAGGGCTGGATCTTGCGGGCCTTGGTGGCGGACTCGACGATCACCAGGCTCCGCTTTCCGCCCGATGCTGTCTGCTTGCTCGCCACTGAACCGCTCCCAACCTGCGCTGATCCGTCGGCGACGTGTGTCGCCGAACTCCGGTCCCGGATACGGTACGCGTGCCGGGGCCTGTCTATGAGAATTCATACCAGGCCAGGGGCGCTCCCCGAGAGTCGCGTTCCGCCGCGGTTCCACCCCCGAGGCCGTGGACGGGCGCCGGTGCTCCGCCCTCTCCTCCCCCATGCGGAGGTGGGCCGAGGTGCCCTGGTGACGGTGAGAGATCGGCGACCCGGTGGGAATCGGTGCGCGGACGCATCCCTATATATATGTCTCCGTTCGCACCGGGCCGCCTCGTCGTGGTCGTCGTCGTCGTGGTCGTGGTCGTCGCCGTGGCCGTCGCCGTCGCCGGCGTCTCCGGTCATCGAGGTCATCGGGCTCGCACGCCCCCGGACACCTCGCCCGGGGGCCGCGCGCACTCCCGCCGATTGGCACGGATAGACAGACCGGTCTATGGTGATGACGAGGGGGCACTACGCCTAACTGGAACGTGTTACCGTTTTCCAATTCCGCCGCGGCCACGGGTCGCGCCGGAACCGGCGTACCGTCGGTGGCCGTACGGGAGTCACGACCAGCCCCGATCATCTCAGACGCAACGGAGGTCAGCAGCGGTGGGCAATGTGTCCAAGACCAAGCTGGACAAGGTGGTCATCCGCATCGCGGGCGACTCGGGTGACGGCATGCAGCTCGCCGGTGACCAGTTCACCTCGGAGGCCGCGGCCTTCGGGAACGACCTGGCGACCCAGCCCAACTACCCGGCCGAGATCCGGGCCCCCCAGGGCACGATCCACGGGGTGTCGAGCTTCCAGATCCAGATCGCGGACTACGACATCCTCACCGCCGGGGACCGCCCCGACGTGCTGGTGGCGATGAACCCGGCCGCGCTCAAGGCCAACATCGACGACCTGCCCTCCGGCGGCATCCTCATCGTCAACTCGGACGAGTTCACCAAGCGCAACCTCACCAAGGTGGGGTACGAGTCCAACCCCCTCGGCTCCCCGGCCTTCGAGGCATTCCAGGTGCACGAGGTGGCCATGGGCACGCTGACCATCGGCGCCGTCGAGTCCGTGGACATCGGCAAGAAGGACGCCGAGCGCTGCAAGAACATGTTCGCGCTGGGCTTGCTGACCTGGATGTACGGGCGCACGGTCGACTCGATCGAGAAGTTCCTGGGCAGCAAGTTCGGCAAGAAGCCCGCCATCCTCGAGGCCAACGTCCTGGCCCTGCACGCGGGCTGGAACTACGGCGAGACCACCGAGGCCTTCGCCTCGGAGTACGAGATCATGCCGGCCCAGCTGCCGAAGGGTCGCTACCGTCAGATCACGGGTAACACGGCGATGGCCTACGGCCTGGTCACCGCGGGCAGGTCGGCGGACATGCCCGTGTTCCTGGGCACCTACCCCATCACGCCCGCCTCGGACATCCTGCACGAGTTGAGCAAGCTCAAGCAGTTCGACGTGACCACCTTCCAGGCGGAGGACGAGATCGCCGGCATCGGCGCCGCCCTCGGCGCCTCCTACGGCGGGGCGCTGGGCGTCACCTCGACCTCCGGTCCCGGCCTCGCTCTCAAGTCCGAGGCCATCGGCCTGGCCGTCATGACCGAGCTGCCGCTGGTGATCATCGACGTCCAGCGCGGCGGCCCCTCGACCGGGCTACCCACCAAGACCGAGCAGTCGGACCTTCTGCAGGCGCTGTTCGGGCGCAACGGAGAGTCGCCCGTCGCGGTGATCGCCCCGCAGTCGCCCTCGGACTGCTTCGAGATCGCCCGTGAGGCGGCGCGGATCGCGGTCACCTACCGGACCCCCGTCATCGTGCTGTCCGACGGCGCGATCGCCAACGGCTCCGAGCCGTGGCTCCTGCCCGACGTGGCCGACCTGCCGGCGATCGACAAGAACCTCGCCACCGCGCCCGCGACCGGCGCCGACGGAGAGACCGAGGCCGCCGGGGACTACCTCCCCTACGCCCGTGACCCCGAGACGCTGGCCCGCGACTGGGCGGTCCCGGGTGAGCCCGGTCTCGAGCACCGCATCGGCGGGCTGGAGAAGGCCAACGGCACCGGCAACATCTCGTACACGGCGGAGAACCACGACCTCATGACCCGGACCCGGGCCCTGCGGATCGCGCTCATCGACGTGCCCGACCTCGAGGTCGACGACCCGTCCGGCGAGGCCGACGTCCTGGTGGTGGGCTGGGGATCGTCCTACGGCCCCATCGGGGAGGCGGTCCGCCGCGCCCGCGCCAACGGCCACCGCGTGGCCCGCGCGCATGTCCGCCACCTCAACCCGCTCCCGGACAACATCGGCGAGGTGCTCGCCAAGTACCACCGGGTGCTCGTTCCGGAGATGAACCTGGGACAGCTCGCCATGCTGCTCAAGGCCCGTTTCCCGGCTCAGATCCAGCCCATCACCAAGGTGCACGGCATGGCGTTCTCGGCCGAGGAACTGCAGACCGCCATCGAGGCGGAGTTCGCCGGGCGACTCACCCACACCGAGCACGACAAGTACCGTCTGGCGCTCGACGGGGTCATCACCACGACCGGCGAGCCCGCTGCGCGCAACCGGCGGATCGGCCACACCGCCACCGGCACCACCACCGCCAACCGAACCCGCTGACCCGCGAGCGAGGAGAGGATTTCCATGACCACCACCGAACCTGGACTCGTCGGCAGCCCGCTGCCCCTGGACGCGTTGGCCTCCGTACCCAAGAGCGATGCGCCGCAGAAGCCCAAGGACTACACCTCCGACCAGGAGGTGCGTTGGTGCCCCGGCTGTGGCGACTACGTCATCCTGGCCACCATCCGCGCCCTGCTGCCCAAGCTCGGTCTCAAGCGCGAGAACATCACGTTCATCTCCGGAATCGGCTGCTCGAGCCGCTTCCCGTACTACCTCGAGACCTACGGGATGCACTCGATCCACGGGCGCGCCCCGGCGATCGCCACCGGGTTGGCGACCGCCCGCCCGGACCAGTCGGTGTGGGTGGTCACCGGTGACGGCGACGCCATGTCGATCGGCGGCAACCACCTCATCCACACCCTGCGCCGCAACGTCAACCTCAACATCCTGATGTTCAACAACCGGATCTACGGGCTGACCAAGGGCCAGTACTCGCCCACCTCGGAGCCGGGCAAGGTCACCAAGTCCAGCCCCATGGGGTCGCTGGACCACCCGTTCAACCCGCTGTCGCTGGTGCTCGGCGCCCAGGCGAGCTTCGTGGCCCGCGCCCTGGACTCGGATCGCAAGGGTCTGACCGAGGTCCTCGAGGCCGCCGCCCGCCACCGCGGCACCAGCTTCGTGGAGATCCTGCAGGACTGCCCGATCTTCAACGACGGCTCGTTCGACCTGCTGCGCAAGGAGGACGCGGGCGACCACCTCATCGCAGTCCGCCACGGCGAGAAGATCATCTTCGGCGACGACGGTCAGCACTGCGTGGTCCGCTCCGGTTTCTCGCTGAAGGTCGCGGCGACCGCCGAGGTCGACGAGGCCGACATCATCGTCCACGACGCCCACGCCGAGGACCCCTCCTACGCGCACGCGCTGGCGAACCTGTCCAGCCAGGACCTCGAGTACACCGTCACCGGCATCATCCGGCAGGTGCACCGCGAGACCTACGACGACCAGGCCCGTGCCCAGGTCGCCGCCGCCAAGGAGACCGCACCGGCGGACCTGCAGTCCCTGCTCGACGGCAGCAACACCTGGACCGTCGGATAGTCGGACACGCTGGCCGGACGGCCACACCGGCGAGACCGCCCCGGGGGCGGTCACCGCGCGGATCTGCATTCAGAGCCGGGCGGTGACCGTCCCCGCGACGCGTCCCCGGGCGTCCCAGGTGCGCTCGACCACGTCGGCGGTACCGTGCTCGTCGATCCGCAGCGCCGTCGTCGACCGGGTCCCGTACCACCGGCCGATCCGGACGAACCGCGACGACAGGCGCCACTCGTGCCAGAGCGGGACCCCCGTCCGCGGCAGGTGCCGGATCGGCGCCTTGCGGCGATCGGCGAGCAGGTCGAGCAGGGGGCCCGACCAGTCCTGACCGGAGATCGCCTCGGTGCCCAGGAGGGTTCGCACCTGCGCGACCGCGCCGACGACCTTGGGCCACGGGGTGTCGAGTGCCGCGTTGGACAGGCCGTGGACCCCGGTGCCCAACCGCATCGGCCCCCGACCGGACCGGTTGGAGGCCCACCACATCTCGTCGAGGTCGCCGGCCAGGAGGTTGACCGGCCCGTACCTGCCCAGATCGTCGACGACGTGCTGGGCGAACCCGGTCACGGGGACCGGTCCGGTGAGCGCGTCGACCGGAAGCTCACCCCGGGATGCTGCCGCCGAGCGCTCGGGGCCGCCCTCCCGGACGTTGGTGACCGCCGCCAACCGCGCCCCGGCGGCCAGCGAGAGCCACGTCCCGCCGGCCGTGACGTCGCGGCCCGCGACGATTCCGGAGATCCCCTCCGTGTCGGCCGTCCATTCGTGCAGGGGTTCGGCGGGGCGGGCGTGGACCTCGTCCCGGTTGGCCACCAGCACCAGCGGGTACCGGGGGTGGACCCGGCGGGCGACGACGAGCATGCACATGGCATCGAACACTTCCCCACCGGATGACCAGGCGCAACACCGGGGCCCCGCCTCCCGGCCCGCGGCTCGGTCGGTTCGTTCACTCCGGGCGGTGGGGCTGGTCGCTCAGCGGGGCCACACCTCCGGCGGCACCCCGGGGGGCGCCGCGCCGAGGGTCTGTGCCAAC
>NZ_JAALDZ010000232.1:0-2746 GCF_014145125.1 Dietzia sp. CQ4
CAGGGCCGCGGGGACGGTGCCCTCGCCCGCGTCGGTCTCCTCCGCCGCACGCCGGGCGGCCTGCACGTACCGCAGTGCCTCCAGGAGCGTGTGGTCTCCGGGGCGTGAGTCCACCAGGGCCGTGAAGCGCTCCTCCGCCGTGGCCAGCTCCCCCTCCGCGAGGGCGTCCTCGGCCGCGTCACGCTCGGTGTCCGCGACCTCCTCCGGCTCCCCGCCCGACTCGGCCCCGGGCGTCCCGCTCAGCTTGCCCTCGGTGGCCTGGAGGACGGCCGCGATCCACTGCCGGAGGGCGTCCTCGGGTTGTTCCCCCTCGAAGTCCGCGAGCGGCCGCCCCGCCGCGACGGCGACGACCGTCGGGACCGCCCGTGCCTGGAACGCCTGCGCGATCCCCGGTGCGGCGTCCACGTCGACGACCGCGTGCACCCACTGACCACCCCCCTCCTCGGCCAGCGAGGAGAGCAGGGTGGTCAGTACCGTGGGCGCCCGCCGGGACATGAGCTCGACGACGACCGGGACCTGCGTCGAGCGGACCAGGACCTCCTGCTCGAACGTGGCCTCGTCGACCTCGACGAGCGTCACCGGACCGGAGCCGGGCCCGGTTCCGCGGGCGGCGGTGGCGGGGTCCCGCTTCGCCTCCGCCCGTTTCTTCAACCCCGAGAGATCGACGGCGCCGGCGAGGGACGCCGCGAGCTTCTGCTCGGAGGCGGACGGGGGTCGGTTACCTGGTCTCGTCACGCCTTCGATCCTGCCACGGCCGGTCCGATCGGGTGTCAGCTGGTCGCGGGCACGCGGATCAACAGCGCGTCACCCTGTCCGCCGCCGCCGCAGAGGGCCGCCGCCCCGAGGCCACCGCCGCGGCGGGCCAGCTCCAGTGCGAGGGTCAGGACGACGCGGTTGCCCGACACCCCGATCGGGTGCCCGATCGAGATGGCGCCACCGTTGACGTTGACCTTGTCGGGGCTCACGCCCAGGACCTTGGTCGAGTGCAGACCGACCGAGGCGAAGGCCTCGTTGAACTCGAACAGGTCGATGGAGTCGACCTCGACGTCCGAACGACGACAGGCGTCGAGGACCGCGTCGGCGGGCTGGTGCTGCAGGGTCGAGTCCGGGCCGGCGACGGTGCCGTAGCCGACGATCTCGGCCAGCACCGGCCACCCCTCGGCCTCCGCACGGGCGGCGGTGGTGACGATGACGGCGGAGGCGCCGTCGGAGATCTGGGAGGAGGATCCCGCGGTGATGGTCCCGTCCTTCGCGAACGCGGGCCTGAGCTTGCCCATCGACTCGGCGGTCGACTCGGCGCGAACACCCTCGTCGGTCTCCACGACCGTGTCGCCCTTGCGGCCCTTCACCGTCACGGGGACCACCTCGTCCGCGAACCGACCCTCGGCCCACGCGGCCGCGGCGCGCTGGTGGGAGACGGCCGCGAACTCGTCCTGGTGCTCGCGGGTGATCTCCAACTCGGCGTTGCGCGCTTCGGTGAGCGCGCCCATCGGCTGGTCGGTGGGCACGTCGTGCAGGCCGTCGTAGGCCATGTGGTCCAGGACCTCGATGGAACCGTACTTGTACCCGGCACGGCTCTTGGGCAGCAGGTGGGGCGCCTGGGACATCGACTCCTGGCCGCCCGCCACGACGACCTCGGAGTATCCGGCGCGGATCGCCTGGTCCGCCAGCGCGATGGCCGTCAGGCCGGACAGGCACATCTTGTTGATGCTCAGCGCGTCCACCCGCTGGGGGATACCGGCGGCCAGCGACGCCTGACGCGCGGGCATCTGCCCGTTCCCGGCGGACAGCACCTGACCCATGATCACCTGATCGACGGCCTCGGCGGGCACGCCGCCGCGCTCGAGAGCCCCGCGGATGGCGATCCCGCCCAGTTCGGGGGCGGACAGGGAGGACAGACCGCCCTGGAGACGGCCGAACGGGGTGCGGGCCCCGGAGACGATGACGGTGCGGGTGGAGTCGGCGGACATTGCGGACCTTCCATTCGAGGGGCTGTACGTGTACACGCCAAACTACCGTCTGCCGTCACCGACTACCGTGGTCCCCATGACCACTACCCCAGCCGGCCAGCCCCTGCTCCCCGCCGATCTCGTCGTGGCGATCGACCACGTCGGCGTGGCGGTTCCCGACTTCGACGCCGCCGTGTCCTGGTACCGGGACAACCTCGGGATGGAGAACCTCCACGAGGAGGTCAACGAGGAGCAGGGAGTGCGCGAGGCCATGCTGGGGTCGCCCGGCCGACCGGACGGAAGCGCCCTCCTCCAGGTGCTCGCCCCCCTCGACGAGTCGTCGACGATCGCCAAGTACCTGGATCGCAACGGCCCGGGCATCCAGCAGATGGCGGTCCGGGTGACCGACATCGAGGCCATCACCGAGCACCTCACCGGACGCGGTGTGCGGGTGCTGTACCCGGAACCGAAGAGCGGCACGGCGGGTTCACGGATCAACTTCGTGCACCCCAAGGACGCCGGGGGCGTGCTCCTGGAACTGGTCGAGCCGGCCGCCGGGTCGCACTAGGGTCCGGGCGGGGCCTCCCCGCTAGGGTGGGGCCATGTCGAGCACACACATGCCCACCACGGGCGCCGACCCCTTCGCGGTGGTCCGCAAGGGCTTCGACCGCGAGCAGGTGACCTCCACCCTCACGCGCCTGGAGGCCGAGGTCGAGCTCCTCCGCGCCGACCGCGACGCCGCCGTCGAGCGGGCCGAACGGGCTGCCGCCGAGGCGGCCCGGGAACGAGCCCGGGCC
>NZ_JAALDZ010000233.1:0-4204 GCF_014145125.1 Dietzia sp. CQ4
GAGCACCTCGGCGGCGCGGCCGGCGTCCAGCGCGGACCGCGCGACGTCACCCAGGCGGGCGGGGGCGTACTCGGGGTCGTCCCCCGATCCCGCGGCCGCGGCCACCAGCGTGTGCAGCTCGCGGTCGCTGGTCTCGACGCCCGTGCCCACGTTGAAGCGCAGCCCGGCGGCGGCCGGAACGGTCGCGGCACGGACGAAGGCGTCGACCACGTCGTCGACGAACACGTAGTCCCGGGTGTTGCCCCCGTCCCCGAAGACCCGGGTCGGCTCCCCCGCCAGCAGTCGCTGGGCGAAGATCGCCACCACCCCGGCCTCGCCGTGCGGGTCCTGACGCGGCCCGTACACGTTGGCCGGGGCCACGCCCGCCCACTCGATGCCGTAGAGCTTGGCGAACATCTCGAGGTAGACCTCGCCCGCGACCTTGCCGGCCGCGTACGGGCTCATCGGGTCCACCGGCCGTGACTCGGCCACCGGCAGGTCGGTGACGGGGCCGTAGATCGATCCGCCCGAGGAGGTGAAGACGATCCGCCGCACCCCGGCCCGTCGGGCGGCCTCGGCCAGCCGGACGGTCCCCACCACGTTGACCTCGGCGTCGCGGACCGGGTCCTCCACCGACAGGCGGACGTCGATCTGCGCGGCCAGGTGGAACACGACCTCCGGGGCGAGATCCGCCACCAGGTCCCCGATCGCGGGGTCGGTCAGGCCCAGCTGGCGGAAGGTGAACCGCGAGCCGGCCTCGCGGGCGCTCGTGAGGTTCTCCAGCCGGCCCCGTGACAGATCGTCGACGACCGTCACCTCGTGCCCCTCGGACAGCAGGCGGTCCACCAGCGTCGACCCGATGAACCCGGCCCCACCCGTCACGAGTGCCCTCATTCAGATCCCCTCCCGATCCGCGGCGATCCCGCCGCGACGCCCTGTCGGACGACAGCCCCAAGGATACGACCCGTCCCGGGTCGGGTCGCTCACTCCCGGCCGTACAGCGCCGTGGCGCGGGTCAGCGGGGTCCGCCTCTCGGGCGGGAACGGCGAGTCGGCCAGGATCCGCTCCAGCTCGGCCTCGGTGAAGGCGGCGCGGACGGCGAAGATCCGCACCTGGGAGTCGGAGTAGACCTTGACCAGGCCCGGGGTCTGATCGAGCCGGAGCAGGCTCTCGTTGGGCTTCTGGAAACCCCAGTAGTTCGGGGGGCTGATGTACACGTAGGTCACGCCGAGCTCGTCGAGCGCGGCGTCGACACGCGGGTCGGTCCCGGCCCGGTCCATGGAGCGCAGCAGGGAGTCGGTGAGCGGGGCGGTGGACCCCGACTGCAGGTAGTGGCGTGCGGTCGAGGGCAGACCGTCGGTGGCGTACATCCACCCCGACCCCTCGTCGGGGTTGGTGTAGATGAGGCCCGAGTACGCCTGCGGCTGCCCGGACAGCCACTCGAAGGCCCGCAGATCGTGACCGTCGACCATCCGGCCCGCCCGTTGGTTCGCACCCGCCGCCGCGGCGTACTCGGGCGAGGCCTGGATCACCCACGATCCGGTGGCCACCAGCGCGCCCAGCGCGACCGCGACCCGCAGGCCCGCCGCACCGGTCCCCCGCGGGTCGGTGATCGGGTCGATCAACCGGGCCGTCCACCCCGCCAGGGCCTGGACGCTCACCCCCACGCCCACGCCGACGGCGGCCGCCACGAGGACCGCCAGGAGCACCCCGATCCGGCGCGGGTCGTTGTAGTAGATGCTCCCGATCCCGCGCAGGGCGCCGCCGGTCCAGTTACCGAACGTGCTCATGGAGTTGACGCACACCACCAGCACCCCGCCCCAGAGCAGGAGCGGCCACAGCACGAGGCGGCGGAGCATGACGATCACCCCCACCACCGCGAGGGCCAGCAGCACCCAGCGCACTCCCCAGTCCTGCACGTGTCGCACCTGTAGCGCCACGGCCCGGCCCCAGACCGCCGCCCGGTCGGCGTTGATCTCGAACTCGAAGGCCGAGATCTCGTCCGCGTCCTCGGAGACGGTGAGGACCTGGGGCAGCAGCGTGAGCACGCCCGCCAGGCCGATCCCGGCCAGGACGACGAAGTCCCGCAGCCGGCCCCGGACCGGGCGCCACAGCCCCTCGAACAGCCACCAGAACAGCACGAACACCGCGGCGGTCACCATGGCTGACGGGTGGATGCCCCCGACGCCGACCAGGCCGAGGGCGGCGGCGGGCACGAGACGTCGGTCCGCCAGCGCGGCCACCACGACCGCGGCCACCAGGCCCGCCAGCCCGTTGGCCACGCCGGAGGGGGTCGCTGCCACCATCACCTCGACGAACGGCAACCCGGGGAACAGCGGGGTGGCCATGGCCGCGACCGCGGCCGAGGTGGCGGCGGCCGGTCGGGAGAAGCGCCGGTGGGTGATGAGCCAGGCGAGTGCGGCCACACCGAGCGGGAACGCCAGCGCCATGGCGCCGATCTGCACCAGGTTGTAGGTCTCGACCGCCCCGATGCCGCGCAGCCCCATGACCAGGGCGGCGATCGCGTGCCAGGTGCTCGGGTAGTAGAGAGTGGCCCCGTTCTCCGGGTACCGGAGCTCGCCCGCCTGGTCCGGGGACGCCAGTCCCGTGTCGTGGATGAACCGGATGTAGTTGGCGTGCCAGTGGGCGTCCCAGCCCTGGAAGACGTTGGCGGTGCCGCCCGGCGTGGCCGAGAGCTCGGTGAGGATCATCTGCCCGATCAGCCACGCGCTCACCGGGATCGACGCGGCCGGGAGCAGCCACCACCACGAGCGGCGGGCACGCGGCGTGTCACCCACCCGCCCGCGACGGCGCCGCCGGATCCACAGCGTCCCGGAGATGAGCAACCCCACCAGCCCGACGATCACCGCGGTGACCGCCGTGGCGACCGCATACGCGCCCAGGGACCACGGCACACCCGACCGGCCGTACGCGTAGGTGGCGATCGTGACGATCCCCGCGGACACGGGGATCGACGTGCCCACCGCCAACCGGAGCGGGAGCCGTGCGGCCAGTCCCACGATCAGCCCGGGGACCACGAGGAGCGCGGTGAGGGTCAGCATGACCATCGCGATGTCGATGACCTGCCTCCGTCCCTGTCGTACTCATCCGATCCGACCATTATGGGCCACCCGCCCCGCGGCCCTCAGCGCGGCACGAGGACTCCGACCGGTCCGCTGCCGATACACAACTCCCCAAGGCCCCCTTCGGGAGTGAAGGTGACCCCGGTACCGGACCCCTCGACGCGCACGAACACCGTTCCCAGACCCGCCGACACCGGCACCGTCACCTCGGCGCCCTCGTCGAGGCGGACATCCACCTCGCCGTCCGCGTCGGCGAAGAGATTGAGCTGGACGAGCCAGTCCCGGTCGATCAGGGGGCCGTCGAGCGGGATCCGGGCACCGCCCCCGGAGACCCGGTACCCGCAGCCGGGCTCGGGCCCCTGGGGGATCGTCCGGAGCGCCGCGACCTCGGCCGGATGAAGGGTGCCGAGGGCGTCGATCACGACCGGATCAGTGGTCCACCCGGTCACCGGCGGGATCCCGGGAACACCCGCGAGCAACGACGAGAGCCGGTGTGACGGTGCGGTGACCGGGAGGAGGACCTCGAGCGGGAGATCCTGGTCGAGCAGCGGGGCGCTCCGATCACGCAGCGTCTCGAGCAGGGGGAGGGCGTAGTCGCGGGAGGGCTGTTCGGACCACGTCGTCCGATAGGTCAGGGTCGAGACCGCTGAGGAGGCGAGCAGCGCGATGAGCACCACCACGCCCGCCGGCACCGACCTGCGCCCGGCCGTGGAGGTACCCCGTCGTGGCGCCGACAACGCCAGCGCCGCGGCGGCGCCCAGGACCAGCGGGAATTCGGGGTGGTACCGGAGGGTCTGGACGATCTCCGCCGCGGTGTCCGGGCCCGCCCGCCCCACCGCGACCAGCACCACGGAGAGCAGCGGGTACAGCGCGACCGCAGCCCAGACCGCCCCGGTGCGCCGACGGGTGGCGAGAGACCACGCCAGCACCCCGGCACACGCCAGGACACCGAGGAGCACGACGGAGACCGGCGGGTCCGCCATGGGCGGCCCCGGGTGCCACCGGTCCCACCGCCACGGGCCACCTCCCACTGTCGGGATGACGGCCAGTCTGTAAGTGTGGTCGACGAGGTCCAGGAACCCCGGGCGCGTGCCCTCGACCTCGGCGAACGACGCCCGGCCACCGAGACGACCGACGACGAC
>NZ_JAALDZ010000234.1:0-10554 GCF_014145125.1 Dietzia sp. CQ4
TGGGGAGCCGACGGGGTGGCCGCGGCGGGGTCACGGCCGCCGCGGCGTCGACACGGGTCACCCCGTCCCTGGTGGCGAACCGGTGAAGTCCCCGGACCGCCGCCAGGGCACGGGCGACCGAGCTGGGCGCGAGCGCCCGCCTGCCGAGGTCCGGGTCGGCGGTGGCGAGCCGCGCCCGGAACTCCTCGACATGGGATTCGGTGACCGCACCGAGGTCCCCGACGCCCGAGTCCGCGAGGTACTTCCGGTATTTCTCGAGGTCACGACGGTAGGCGGCCAGGGTGTGGGCGGAGGCCCCCTGTTCGACGGCGAGGTGGTCGAGATATCCGCGGATCTGGAGCGCGGCGCCGTCCGACCGGGTCATCGCGGGACGGCCGGCGTCATCGCCAGGACCCGCCGTCAGCGCCCGGCGATCGACGCGCGCGCGGCGAGGATGCCGGCCACGGCGATGCCGTTGACGATCCGCCCGTCCAGGACGGCGTCCACGGCCTCGGAGAACGGCATCCGGGCCACCTCCATGTCCGCCTCCTCGTGCATGGCCTCCGGCCGGGTCACCTCGCGCAGGCCCCTGGCCAGGAACACGTGGACGCGTTCGGTGCAGAATCCCGGCGACGGAACGATCGAGATCACAGGTTCCCAGGAACTCGCCTCCAGCCCGGTCTCCTCGACCAGTTCGCGCTGCGCGGTCTGGACCGGCTGTTCGCCGTCGACGTCGCACAGTCCGGCCGGCAGTTCCCAGAGCCGCTCCCCCACCGCGTGGCGGTACTGACGGACCAGCGTCACCTGATCGGAGTCATCGAGGGCGATGACCGCGACAGCGTCGTCGTGACCGCAGATCTCGCGGTCGGCGGTGCCCCCGCCCGGCATCGTGAGGGTGTCCACACGCAGCCGGACGATCCGGCCGTCGAAGACCTCCCGACTGGCGATGGTGCGGTACTCGTGCGACCCGGGGGCACCGGAGTCGGTCACCTCGATCAGCTCCCGTCCGAGCGGACGTCGGAGGTCAGCTCGGCATCGACGTCATCGGCGCGCACGCTGGACGTCTTGGCGTCCGGAGCGGCGACGGTCGCGTGAGCGGACTCACCCGACTGGTCGGCCCGCCACGGCTCGACCGGAAGTCGCATCTCGTTCTCGTAGTCCAGGGCCGCCTTGATGAACGCGGCGAACAGCGGGTGGGGGCGTGTCGGCCGCGACTTGTACTCGGGGTGGGCCTGGGTGGCCACGAAGAAGGGGTGCTGCTCCGGCGGGTACTCGACGAACTCCACCAGGTGGCCGTCGGGCGAGGTGCCGGAGAACCGCAGACCGGACTCGGCGACCTTGTCGCGGTAGGCGTTGTTGACTTCGAACCGGTGTCGGTGCCGTTCGGAGATCTCCGTGGCGCCGTAGGCCTCCGCCACCAGGGACCCCTTGGTGAGCACGGCCGGGTACGCGCCCAGGCGCATCGTCCCGCCGAGATCGGCGTTGCCGGCCACCGCGTCGACCTGGTCCGCCATCGTGGAGATCACCGGATGCTCGGTGTCCGGCTCGAACTCACTGGACGAGGCCCCGTCGAGCCCGACCGACCGGGCCGCCTCGATGACCGAACACTGCAGGCCCAGACACAGCCCGAGCAACGGGATGCGGTTCTTCCGCGACCACGAGATGGCGCCCAGCTTGCCCTCGATCCCACGGATACCGAAACCGCCGGGGATCAGCATGCCGTCGACGCCCCGGAGGGCCTCCCGCGCGCCGGCCTCGGTGGCACAGGCGTCGGACTCCACCCACCGGATGTTGACCCTCGCCCGGTGGGCGAACCCGCCTGCGCGCAGGGCCTCGGTCACCGACAGATAGGCGTCGGGCAGGTCGATGTATTTGCCCACCAGGGCGATCTCGACCTCCTCGCGCGGTTCGTGGACTCGCTTGAGGAGTTCACCCCACACGGTCCAGTCGACGTCCCGGAAGGGCAGGTTGAGCTTGCGGATGACGTGGGTGTCGAGATGCTCACCGAAGAGCACCTTCGGGATGTCGTAGATGCTCGGGGCGTCGGGGGTGGAGACCACGCCCTCGAGGTCCACGTCGCACATGAGCGCGATCTTGGACTTGAGCCCGTCCGGCACCTCGCGGTCGCACCGCAGGACGAGGCCGTCCGGGACGATACCGATGGACCGCAGCGCCGCCACGGAGTGCTGGGTGGGCTTGGTCTTGAGTTCACCCGACGGTGCGAGGTACGGCACCAGTGAGACGTGGAGGAAGAAGATGTTCTCGCGTCCGACCTCGTGGCGGACCTGCCGGCAGGCCTCCAGGAAGGGCTGGGACTCGATGTCGCCGACCGTGCCACCGACCTCGGTGATCACCACGTCGGGGCGGCGGCCCTGCTCATCGGGCGCGCCCATCGCGATGATGCGTTCCTTGATCGCGTCGGTGATGTGCGGGATCACCTGGACGGTGTCCCCGAGGTACTCGCCGCGACGCTCCTTGGCGATGACGGCCGAGTACACCTGGCCGGTCGTGACGTTGGCGTTGGCACTCAGGTCGCGGTCGAGGAAGCGCTCGTAGTGCCCCAGGTCGAGGTCGGCCTCCGCACCGTCCTCGGTGACGAACACCTCCCCGTGCTGGAACGGGTTCATCGTCCCCGGGTCCACGTTGATGTACGGGTCCAGCTTCTGCATGGTCACGCGGAGTCCGCGCGCGGTCAGAAGCTGCCCCAGGCTGGAGGCGGTGAGCCCCTTACCCAGCGACGACGCCACGCCACCGGTGACGAAGATGTGCTTGGTCGCGGACCGCGATGCGGCTCGGTTCAGTGCCAAGGGGACTCCCGTGTCCAGACGCCGGAATGGATGAATGCTGGTGTGGCTCCGGTGCACCCCACGGGGCTTCAGGCTATCACCGAGCGGGCGCGGTGGGGAGCGACGGCACCGCCGCGGTCGCATCCGGGCGCAGCCCGTAGTGTCCCTGCCCCCGCGCGAGCTGCTCCGCCAGCGCGAGTCCCGTGGCCAGCCGGCCGGAGTCCGAGCCCGCGGAGTCGACGGTCGAGACACCGTCCTCGCCGGAGGAGCGCAGCACGGTGACCGCGTCGTACCCCTGAGCGCCCGTGAGCTCGGCCGACACGACCGCTCCCGCGCCCTCGCGGTCCAGGGTCCGCGCGAACGAGGCCACCCGGACCGCGGTCGACTCGGCCTCGCCGGGGCCTGTGACGACCAGCGCCAGCTGACCTGGTCTCAGGGTGCCCGGTTCGAACTCGACGAGTCCCGCGTCCGACAGGGTGGTGAGGACCGTCTCGCGGTCGTCGTCGTCGAGGTGTGGTTCCGCGTCCTCGGTCCGCAGCAACCCGGCACGGCCCACGGCGGTACCCAGTTGGGTCCCCAGGTCCGCATCGGTGGCCGGTGCGTCTCCGATCGGCAGGTTGGCCACGAGTGCCTGGACCTCGGCGTCGGCATCCGGGTCGACGGCCTTGTCGGTGAGTGTCACCCGTCCTGCGGCGATGCCGCCGGCCGCACCGATGACGTCGACGGCGGCGCTGACGTCCTCGTCGGACGCCCCGGGGGCCACCACGACCAGCACGGGGCGATCCTCGAGGGTGCCGTCCAGTACCGGCCGGGCGAGCTCACCGGCCATGTCGTCGAGCCGGTCGACGGCGAGTCGCCGTTCGGCCGACTCTGCCCGGGTCGACTCGAGTTGCGCCGCCGTCGTCTCCTCGCGGTCGACCACCGCGTCCCGGATCGACGTCGCCACGGACGTCGACCCCAGGACCACCCCCAGCCCCAGGGCCAGGAACACGGCGACCAGCGTGAGAACGTGGCGACGCAGAGAGATCAACGGACGAGCCCCTGGACCCAGAGGGCGAAGGTGTTCCATGCGTCGATGGCCCAGATGAGCAGTTCCTGGGCGGAGTCGCGGGCGACCACCACCGCGGCCACCGCGATGAGCGCCGCGAGCACCACGAGGGCCAGCCCGATCCCGGCACCTCGCGAGCGGTACAGAGTCGCGCACGCGTCGGCGTGGACGAGGCGGGACGACACGGCGGTGTCGACCATGGTCGACGACGGTACGGAGGAGGCGCCGAACGCGTTCTCGAGTCCGCGGTCGTCGCCGGTCACCACGATCATCTCGGCTCCGCCGTGGAAGGCCAGCAGCAGGGCCATGTCGCGTGCGGTCGCCGCGGCGGGGAACGTGGTGGCCCCCACGCCCAGCTCCGTGACCCGCTCGAGCCCCTCGGCCCTGCCGTCGCGATCCGCCGGCACGACCAGGACCGCGCCGTCCGTGAGCACCTCGTCGGAGACCCCGGTGGGGGTCGCGACCACGACGTCGGCGGAGATCCGGGCCGCACGCAGCAGTTCGGCTCCCCCGTCCACACCCACGACCAGCGGTCGGTACTCCTTCATGAAGGGCTTGAGATCGGAGAGCTGCGCCTCCGAGGCCCGGTCCCCGGTCACCACCACCACGTGGCGACCGGTGAAGTCCACGTCGATCCCGGGAAGGCCCTCGCCGTCGAGGAGCAACTGGTGCTCGAGGCTGAGGAACTCCGTGGCGTTGGCCAGGTGCGCCAGCGCGGACTCGACGTACCCGTTCTCCGCGGCGTGGACCTCGGAGAGGAGGGTCTCGGGGCCGACCTCACGGCCGGTGGCCAGCTGGCCCTCGGTCTTGACCGAGTAGACCACGCCCTCGTCGATGCGGACCCGGGTCCCGTCCTCGACCTCGGCGAGGTCCGCGTCCTCGATGACGGGGATGGTCGACGAGGCGAGGATCCGGAACGCGGCACGGGGCAGCATCTCCTCACCGGGGCGCGGCACGTGGACGACGGCGGCGACATCGGCCTCGACGACGGCGCGGGCGGTGGCCGCCGACGTCCGGTTGAGGTCGAGCACGGCGACGTCCTTGGAGCCGAGCTTGCGGGGGACCGGTGATCCCGCCCGGACCTGGCGGACGGTACCGACCACACCGGCGAGATCGTTGGAGCGGCGATTGAGCAGACCCGTCATCTTCATGTGCCCGAGTATCACGCGTGTGATTCGAGTGACGAGGGAGGTCGGTTCGGCGTGTCGGATTAACGGTCGACTTGAGCTTGAGACTTCTCCGACTGCGCCTTCCCGAGGAGCTCCTCGGCATGCGCGAGACCGGTGTCGGTGTCCTCCATCCCGGCGAGCATCCGCGCGAGTTCGATGACCCTGTCCGAGTCGTCGACCGCGCGCACACCGGACACGACACCGTCCCCACCCGTGGAGTCCGCGGCCTTGTGGATCACGAGGTGCGTGTCCGCGTACGCGGCGACCTGCGCGAGGTGGGTCACGGCGATCACCTGGTGGGTCCTGGCCAACCTGGCCAGACGCTTGCCGATGCTCAGCGCGGCGCGTCCACCCACTCCTGCGTCCACCTCGTCGAACACCAACGTCCCGCCACCGGAACGTTCCGCCAGGACGACCTCCAGGGCCAGCATCACCCTGGACAGCTCGCCGCCGGAGGCGCCCCGGCCCAACGGGACGACCCCCGACGGCCCGTCGAGAGCCAGTTCCACGTCGTCCAGGCCGGACTCCGTCGCGGCGGCGAGGCCGTCCCCGGCAGGGGTGACCCTGACGACCAGCCCGGCTCCGCCCATGGACAGCTCGGCCAGCTCCGAGGTGACGCGTCGTGCCAGGTCCTCCCCCGCCGCCCTGCGGATGGCGGTGAGCTCGGCCCCCCGCTCCTCCAGCTCGAGGGCGAGCCTCGCGACCGTGGCCGTGAGGTCGGCCACAGCGGAGTCGGAGGTGTCCACCTCGGACAGGCGGATGCGCGCCTTCGCGGCCCATTCGATCACGTCGTCCACGTCGGTCCCGTACTTCCGGGTGAGCGCCCTGAGATCATGCCGTCTCTCGAGTGCCGCATCGAGGTCGGCCGCGTCCACCGGGAGTTCGGCCAGGTAGAGGCCGAGCTCGGTCGCGGCGTCCCCCAGCGCGGCGACGGCCTGGTCGATACTCGTGGCGATGGGATCCAGGGCGGGGTCCCCCGCCCCCGCGAGCCGCTGCCGCAACTGGTCCAGGACGTTGACGACCGGCTCCGCGGTCTCTCCGTCTCCCGTCAGGGTCTCGTGCGCCTGCCCGGCCACCTCACGCAACTCCTCCGAGTCGGTGAGACGCCGGATGACCGCGTCGAGCTCGGCCTCCTCCCCCGGTCTGGGGTCCAGGGCGTCGATCTCGTCGAGCCCGTGGCGCAGCAGGTCGGCCTCGCGGGCCAGCTCGCGGGCGCGCCCCGTGCGCTCTGCCAGCGACCTCTCGGCCTCACGCCACCGGTGGAAGGTCTCCCGGTATGCCCTGAGTGCGACCCGCGCCCGCTCGCCCCCGTGGGAGTCGACCGCCTCGCGCTGCCGGTCCGGACGCAGGAGCCGGAGCTGGTCGTTCTGACCGTGGACCGCGAGTACCGGGGAACAGAACCGGGCCAGGGTGCCGGCGGGCACCGACCGACCACCCAACCGGGCCCGGGAGCGTCCGTCGGCACCGACCCGGCGGGCCGCGATCACCGTCCCGTCCTCGTCGAGCTCAACGTCCGCCTCCTCGAGGAGTCTGTCGAGCTGGTCTCTGTCCTCGGTAGCCATCGTCGCCGCGGCGGCCAGGTCGAACCGCCCCTCCACCACGGCCTTGTCGGCACCGCGGCGAACCCGGCCCGGATCGGCGCGCCCCCCGGCCAGAAGCCTCAGACCGGTGACGACCATGGTCTTGCCGGCGCCGGTCTCACCGGTCAGGACCGACAGGCCCGGGGCGAAATCGGCCACGGCCTCGTCGATGACGCCGAGTCCGCTGATCCGAAGTTCCGTGAGCACGCACCCACCCTAGGGGAGGGGGCGGGCGGCGGACCGGCCACGCCACCCGGTCACCGGGAGTTCGAACTTGGTCACCAGTCGGTCCGTGAACGGTGAGTCGTCCAATCGCACCCACTTGACCGGCCTCCGGCCGCGCACCACCTCCACGCGGCTACCGGCGGGGGCGTCGACCAGCCGCCGCCCGTCGAGCACGACCACCGCGGGCCCCGACCGGGTCCCGGTCTCCACGGCGACACGCGAACTCGGCGCCACCACCATGGGCCGGGCGAACAGGGCATGGGCGTTGTTCGGGACCACCAGGATCGCGTCGAGCTCCGGCCAGACGATCGGCCCTCCCGCGGAGAACGCGTAGGCCGTCGACCCGGTCGGGGTCGACACGAGCATGCCGTCGCACCCGTAGTCGCTCACCGGTCGCCCATCGATCTCGACCGACGCCTCGAGGACGCCCTGCCGGGAGACCTTCTCGATACTCACCTCGTTGAGCGCCCAGTCGTGGCCGAGGACGGTGTCCCCGTGCATGACGGTGGCCTCGACCGTCATGCGCTCGACCACCCGGTAGTCCCGGTCGGCGATCTGTTCGACGACCCCGTGCAGCGAGGAGACCTCCGACTCGGCGAGGAACCCGACATGCCCGAGGTTGACCCCCAGCACCGGCACATCGGCCGCGGTGGCGTACTGACACGCCCGCAGGAACGTCCCGTCCCCACCCAGGACCAGGACGAGCTCGCACCCGTCGGCGGCGTGCGGAGTGTCGGCGACCGACTCCACGCCCGTCCCCGTGGCGACGTTCTCACTCGTGTCGGCGAGCATCCGCACCGCGATCCCCCGGTTCGCGCAGGCGTCGACGACCTGGGCGACGATGGCGACGATGTCCGGCCGCTCGATATTGGCCTCGAGCAGGATCCGGCGGGGCGTCCCCTGACCTGTCATGTCCGTCATTTCGGCCCCTCCTCCACGGCGCGGTGGATGGCGTCCGTCGCCTGGTGGGTCAGCTCCACCGGGGCGCCCGACCCGGTCTTGCGGAGATGGAGGAAGTACTCGACGTTCCCGGACGGCCCCGGGAGCGGGCTGGCCACGCAGCCGAGGGCCTCCAGCCCGAGCGCCGCAGCGGCGCGCGCGACACCCGTGACCGCCTCGATCCGGAGGGCGGGGTCGCGGACGACGCCACCCTGGCCGACCCGCTCGCGGCCCACCTCGAACTGCGGTTTGACCATCGGCAGCAGATCCCCGCCGGTGCGGACGCACGCGGTCAGTGCGGGCAGGACGAGCGGGAGGGAGATGAAGGACAGGTCCGAGACCACCACGTCCACCTCGCCCCCGATGTCCTCGGGAGTGAGGGATCGCACGTTGGTCTTGTCGTGGACCCCGACGCGACCGTCGCTGCGCAGGCGCCACACGAGTTGCCCGTAGCCCACGTCCACCGCCTCGACGCGGGCGGCACCACGTGAGAGCAGAACGTCGGTGAAGCCTCCCGTGGAGGCACCGGCGTCGAGACAGCGCGCACCGTCGACGCGCACACCGAAGGCGTCCAGCGCACCGATGAGTTTGTGGGCTCCCCGGGAGGCCCAGTCCGGTTCGTTCGACGCGGCGAGCGCGATCGAGGTGGTGGGCTCCACCTGGGTCGCGGGTTTGCTGGCCGCCACCCCGTTGACGATCACACGCCCGGAGCCGATGAGGTCCCGGGCCCGTTCCCGACTGTCACACATCCTGCGGCGGACCAGCTCGGCGTCCAGGCGCCTCCGTGTGACCGCCATCAGCGGGCGGAATCCAGAGCGGAGAGCGCTCGGGCGAGCAGGTCATGAGCGGCGTCCAGGGCCCGGACCTGATCGTCGCGGACCACCCCGCCGTCATCGCCGTCGGCCGTCGACGGCCCGACGGAGTCGGCGAGGAGATCGTCGAACGCCGAGCGGAGCTCGTCGACGTCCGGGCCCACGGGGCCTGGAAGTGGTGTCGGTCCGGGAGTGCTCACGCGGTCCACGCTAGCCCACGACGAGTCCCGCATCGGCGAGCCGCGACCGCGCACCGTCACCGGGATCCGCGAGTGCGGTCGCCCCGTGCAGCCACGCCTGACGGATGACGCTGCGCGCGAGGTCGACGCCAGTCAGCGTCTCCGGGATCCCCTGCAGGTGAAGAGACCCGTCCAGCACCCTCGCGTCGAGTCCGGCGGCCGAGTCGATATGACTCGACTCGGGCGGCGCCGCGAGCGCCGAGAGGTCCCGGGCCAGATGAGTGGCGCGACGACGCTCCTCGGCGACCAGCAGGTCGGCCGTCCCGTGGACACCGGTCAGGACCAGAAGTGAGGGCATGTCTGCCGCGACCGCCCCTTCGATGTCGGTGTCGAGCCTGTCGCCGATGACCAGTGGACGCGTCGCGCCGACGAGGTCGGCGGCGGCCCTGAGCACCCCGGCGGCCGGCTTCCCCGCCACGACGGGTTCGCGGTCCGTCGCCGCACGAAGCGCCGCGACCAGCGAGCCGTTGCCGGGGAGCAGGCCCCGCTCGGTGGGTAGCGTCGTGTCGGTGTTGGAGGCCACCCACGGAACCCCACGGCGGATCGCGAGGCACCCCTCGGCGAGGTCGCCCCAGGTCAGCTCGCGGGACAGCCCCTGGAGGACCACCTCCGGATGGTCGTCGGCCGAGAGGACGACCTCATAGCCCGCCTCCCTGGCGAGGTCGCGGAAGCTGTCGTGGCCCACCACGAGAACCCTCGCGCCGGCGTCGACGTGATCGACCAACATCATCACCGCCGCCTGGGCACTCGTCATGACGTCGGACGCGCGGGCGGTGAAACCCAGGTCGCGGAGGTGTGCCGCGGTGTCGGCGGGAGCACGGCTCGCGTTGTTGGTCACGTAGACCACCGGGAGCCCCGAGGCGTCCAGTGCCTCGGCCGCGCCCGGTACGGGCTCGGAACCGCGGATGAGCGTCCCGTCGAGGTCCACGAGAAGTGCGTCGTGCAGATCCGACAGAGTGGCTGGTGACACCGGGGTCAGTCCTCGAGCTCCGCCAGGCGCGACTCCGCGTCCGTGTGATGGTCAGGGTCGGCCGCCACCGCATGGCCGAACCATGCGGCGGCCTCGTCCTTCCGCCCGGACGCCAGCAGCACCTCCGCGTACGCGTAGTCCAACCGTGCCGCCTCCTCGCCCACCGCCGCCGGATCGGCTCCAGCGTCCTGGAGGGTCACCAGGGCGGCGTCGAGCTGGCCCATGTCCACCCGCGCACCGGCTTCGACGATGCGCAGTTCCACGAGGTCCTCACCGGAGACCTGGCGGGACTCCTCCCCCCGGGCGAGCTCGATGGCCTTCTGCGGGCGCTCGAGCCCCCGCTCGCAGTCGGCCATCATCGCGAGCAGACCGGGACCTCCCGAGATCCGGCGGGCCGCACGCAGTTCCCCGAGGGCCTCGGACCACTCACGGGCCCGGTAGGCGAGCACTCCGAGGGTCTCCCGGACGACGCCTATCCGCCCGGCGCGATTCTTCGCGGCCCGCCCGTGGGCGAGGGCCAGCTCGGGGTCGTCGTCCACGAAATGCATCGCCGCGACCAGGTGCCGAGCCACGAGTTCGGCGTTCGCCTTGTCCAGCCCGCGGAGGTCCCGCCTGATCTCCATGTCGAGATCCGCGGCCTCGATATCGTCGGGGAGGGCCGGTTCGTCGACCCGCGCTGCCTGGCGGGCGTCCTGACCGGGGCGACCGGCGGATCGCCGGTCGTCGAACTGCCGTCCGCCACCGCGCGACTCACCGCGGGACGCCCCACCGCGGCGGTCGGCGCCGGCGTCACCACGACCCTGCCCC
>NZ_JAALDZ010000235.1:0-1976 GCF_014145125.1 Dietzia sp. CQ4
GTGGCCGGGGACCCCGCCGCGGCGTTCGCCTTCGCCGAGGCCGAGAGGCGGGGCACCACCCTGCGGGTGGTCCACTCCGTCGAGGTCCCCCGGCTCCCGGGTGCCTCGCTGTTCGACCTGGACCAGCTCGCCGAGAGCGTGTTGGCCGAGGACGAGAAGGCGGTCACCGACGCTCTCGCCCCGCACGAGGCCCGCCACCCGGGTGTGACCGTCGACCTGGTCCTCGTGGTGGGCGAACCCGCCACCACCATCGCCACCGAGGCCGCGGGGGCCGCGCTCCTGGTGACGGGATCGCGCGGACACGGCGGGTTCGCCGGACTCTTGCTCGGATCGGTCAGTCGGCGGCTGCTCCAGACGGCGCCGTGCGCTGTCGCCGTCGTCCGCCCCACCGACTGAGCCCGACCCACCCCATCCAGAAGACTGTTCCGCACGCATCGGCCGAGAGGCAGGTGTGCGGAACGCTCTTATCGATGCAGGTGGGAGGCCGGGTCCGGGCGCAGGAGCGGGACTCCGCTACGCGGGGCCGATCCGGAGCATCCGCGTGAGCGTGGGTTGCCACATCACGCCCGGGGCATCGCCGCGGGAGACGACGGTGCCGGTGAGTTCCATCGGCTCGTCCAGCGGAGCCACGCCCACGAAGCTGCGTGCCACCTCCCGGCCGGTCTCCACATCCGTCGAGGTCACGTCCACCGGGCCGAACTTCTGTGCCAGGCCCTGATCGAGCAGAGGTCCGAGCTCCGGGCCAAGCCCTCGCTGCACCCCCGACGGCCCGTACGCCAGCGCGTGGATCTGCCCGTCACCGGTCGTGAGCTTGGGCAACGACGCCGTCCGCGACAGCGAGGTCCACGCCCGGGAGCAGGTGCCGTCCGCGCCCCCGGCCCCGTCGGCCCGCACGTCGATGCGCGTCATCCCTCCGGTGTACGGCGCGGAGGCGGGCACGGCCGGGCCGTCGACGGCGAACGGCGGGTACTCGTACCCGTAGGTGTTGACCAGCACCAGCGCGCCGGAGACCGCGATGATCGAGTTCTCCGTGGCCGCGGGCCCCTCGATCAGCACGCCGTCCGGTGCGGCGGAGTCCGGTGCGAGCGAGGTCGCGAACGCCGGCATCCGGCACACCTGCGAACCGTCGGCTCGGCGCAGGACGATCAGGTCGGGGTGCTCGGCGTCATCGGTGATCGCCACCAGCGAGTCGCCCGGGCCGAAGTACGTGGGCGTGGTCCCCGAACCGTGCGCCAGCAGGCCGGGCTTGCGCGCCGGACCCACCTCGTAGCCGTGCCGCCAGCGCACCACCGGGGTCCCGTCCGGCTCGAGGTCGATCTCGTAGAGCGCCCGGGTGGTGATCACCGACGCGCCACCGGGCCGAACGGTCAGCCCGTTGGTGATCCTCTCCCCTGCGGGCAGCGCGAGGGTGCGCACGGTGTCGTCGTCGCCCGGCCGAACGGTTCCCACCACCCCGCCGGAGGTCGCGAACCAGACCCGCCCGTCGAACGCCGGGATCAGCCCGGTGACCGCGTCGCCGGCGGGGACGCCCGCGGACAGGTCCGCCAGGACGTCGACCGACATCCTCCAGGTCCCGTCCGGGTCGCGGTGATGCCCCACGGCGAGGAGCCGCCGGTTGCCGTCGGCCACCACCACCCGGTCACGCTCGTCGAGGTAGCCGTACACCCCGCCCAGCAGGGCACCCTTGGCCAGCTGCACCTCCGCGAGCACCGCCGCGGTGTCGGGATGGAAGAGCTTGACCGTCGGCGCGAGCGGGGTCGGCGGATGGAGCCCCACGTACGAGGTGCACAGGGCGACGGGCATGCCGTCGGTGCCGACGAACACGGTCGAGCAGGTCGCCCCCGTCAGCGCGCCCACGATCGCGGGGTCGGCACCCGGCCCGCGACCGGGCATCGTGTCGGTGGAGGCAACGTCGCCGTGGACCGTGGAGGTGCCGGCGGGGCCGAGTCCGGGCGGTGCGGCCACCGGGGGCGCGG
>NZ_JAALDZ010000236.1:0-12177 GCF_014145125.1 Dietzia sp. CQ4
GCCTCAACCTCTACGCCTTCTACATCCTCGCCGGCCTGCGTGACCAGCACCCCGAGTTCGAGCTCGACCAGTTCCTCACCCCGCGGGGCCGTGAGATGGTCGACTCCGCCGAGCAGCTCTGTTACGAGGACATGCGCGCGGCGGTGGGCGATTTCCAGATCTCCCAGGCGCTCACCCGGCCGGTCAGGGACATCCCGGACGTCTTCGGCCATCTCCAGCGGTACATGGGGACCCCGGCCACCGGGTACGACCGCCCGGTCTTCCTGGGCCAGGGCCTGCTCGACCTGGACGTGCCCGCGCCCTCCGCGCTGTCCCTCGCGGCGGAGATGACCCTGAACCGCCAGCCACTCGAGTTGCACGTCTATCCGGACAGGGACCACAGCGGGACGGTCTATGCGGCGACGCCGGACGCCACCGCGTTCCTGAACCGGGTGATGGGCTGAGCAGAATCCCGCAGTTGGACACGCCGTCAACATGCCGTTCCACATCGGGCGCGGCAGGAGCCGGTCGACGCCACATCAACGATGTGACGTAATCCACAATCGTTACCTACTTGTCACATGAGAATTTCCGAGTAGAGTCCTCGCCATCGCCGCGCGGGGATGTTCAGGGACTCCCCGCGCGGCTGACGTAATTTCGACGCCGCCCGCATTTCGGCCGAGGCGCCCGACTCTAGAACGTGTTCTAGTATCGTGACTCCCATGAGCTCTCTCGACTTCGAGTCCACCAGCAGGACCCTCACCGCCGGCCGCTTCGAGCTGCACTTCCACGAGGCGGGGGAGCAGAGCGTGACCGAGCCGGAGAGCACGGTCCCGGTCCTGTTCCTCCACGGTTCCGGCCCGGGTGTCACCGCGTGGTCCAACTTCTCCGGCAACTTCCCCGTCTTCGCCGAGCGATTCCACACGATCCTGCTGGACATGCCGGGCTTCGGCAGGAGCTCGGACCTGGAGTGGGAGAAGGCCTACCCCCTGATCGCCGCCGAGGCGATCGACGCGTTCTGTGAGGCCAAGGGCATCGAGAAGGTCGACATCATCGGCAACTCGATGGGCGGCAACGTCGCCTGCGAGACCGCCCTGGCCTACCCCGGCCGCGTCCGCAAAATGGCGCTCATGGGCCCCGGCGGCCTGGCGGCACCGCTGTTCACCCCCGAGCCCAGCGAGGGCTCGCGGCGCCTGTTCGACTTCCTGGCCTCGCCCTCCGACGAGTCCATGGCCGCCTGGGTCGACACGATGGTGGGCAACAAGAAGGTCGTCTCCGACGAGCTGATCCGCGCGCGGACCGAGGCCGCCACCGCCCCGGGGGCCGTCGAGCGGATGTACGCCATCTTCGGATCGATCCTCAAGCCCGAGAACGCCTACACGCCGCTCTACGCGCGGGCCTCCCAGATCCGCCAGGAGACGCTGCTCATCTGGGGCCGCGACGACCGCATGCTGCCCTACGAGCAGGCGCACTTCGCGTTCCGGCAGCTCCCCCGCGCCGAGCTCCACGCCTTCTCGCGCTGCGGGCACTGGGCGATGATCGAACAGAAGGACAAGTTCGAGCGCCTGGTGATCGACTTCCTGCTCAACTGACCCGCTAGCCTCGGGGCATGAGCGAGTCGCCGCAGCCCGACCAGCCCGCCGCGGAACAGCCCTCTGCGGAACAGCCCACCGTGGATCCGCGCACCGGCGAGGACCTGTCCTGGAAGAGCACCCCGGTCGCGATCGTCCTGCTCGACCGTCCCGCACCAGGCCACGCCGAGGTCGGCGACCTCCTCGCCGAGATCTTCGAGGGCTCCTACGAGGTCGATCCCGGGACGGACGACGATCCCGCGACCGGCGTGTCGGTCGAGGACGTCACGGTCGTCGCCACCCCGCTCGACCTCCCCGTGGCCGACGGCGAGGCGTCCCGCTACACCGAGAACCTGGCCATCTGGAACGGCGGGGAGAGCGTGGTGGACACGCATCGCTCCCAGGTCGTCGTGGCCGCCTTCCGCCTCGGCCCGACAGGCGACGACGGCGAGCCGGGCGAACCCGAGTACCTGGACCCCAGGCTCGAGACGCTCCGGTGCGAACTCGCGGTGGCCACGGTGGCCGCCGCCCTGACCGCCCTGCCCGGCGCGATCGCGGTGAGCGTCGGCGGCGCGGCCACCACCCTGCCGGCCGGCCCCTACCGCGATCTCGTCGCCGGCAACCCGCTCCCGGTGCCCGCCCTCGTCGGGGTGCGGGCGGGCATGCAGTCCGAGACCACCTCGTGCGTCTACACCAGCGGGCTCGGGCGCTTCGGCCGCCTGGACATGGAACGGCTCGACGTCGCCGGGCCCCCGGGCGCCCTCTACGGGCAGATGTGCGACCTGGTCGCGTACACGCTGGGCTCGGGCACCGTGTTCCAGCCCGGCCAGGCCCTCGAGGTGGGCGGGCCGCAGCCCCTGCTCACCAGCGTCGAGACCTCCCCGTTCACCGGGCAGCAGGTCCTGCGTCTCACGCCCGGCTGAGTACGGACCCGGCGTCAGGGCCGCCGGTTGGTGGTCCGCTCCACCACCAACCGCGTGGTGGCCGCCAGCTGGAACGGCCGGACGACGGGCTCGATACGACTGGTCAGCCGTTCCTTCTTGAGCCTGGCGATCACGCTGCGGACCAGCTCGGGCAGGGGAGTGCCCGAATGGTCGACCAGCGGGTAGATGCGGACCTCCGGGGCGACCCTCGCCATCTCGACGATCGCGTCGACATGGTCGGCCGTGCTCATCCGGTCCGCATAGGTGAACAGAAGGTGGGAGCACAGGACGAGGTCGGCCGAGTCGGAGGCCAGGGGTAGATCCGGGAGAGCGCCGGCGACGTACCTCCCGGGCGCGACCTCGAGGTCGGCGAGCATCGACTCCGCCGCGGTCCGGCGGACGGATTCGTGACCGACCACGCCGCCCCGGACGTCCCAGTCGTAGTCGAGGTCCCGGGAGTGGAAGTGGGCCAGGGATCGATCCAGGTCCGCCAGCACCCGTTCCCGCAGGTCGCCGCCACCGAGCGCGTACTGCGGATCCACCGCGATCGCGTCCCCGCCCGCCGCGCAGATCTCCGCCACCGCGCTGGCCGCCCCGCCCGGGCAGTCGACGATCCGCCCACCCAGGTCCGTGTCGTCGAGGCTGAACATGTCGGTGTACTCCGCCAGCGAGCGCGCGCTCACCAGGACGTCCGATTCCGACAGGGGTAGGTGGATGGTTCGGGGACTTGCGGTCACCTGGACGTTCTCCTCGATCAGGTCGGGATGGGCCGGTCTCGGCCGTGGTCCTCTCCGGGCCGAACCGTGGTCCGGTGTGGACCGTGCTCCCGACTGATGATCGGCCCACCCGTTCCCGGTGGGTCCGTGACGCGCGTCCTACGCCGAGGCGGGGTGGGCGAGGTGAGCGGCGCGGATCCACCGGGGTTCGCATCGCCAACACATGAGCACGTCGTTCTGCACGGCGTCACGGTAACAGCGCCCTCCGACACCGGCCACCGATTCGACACCGGTGCACCGAACCCTGACGTCCGGCCGGGAAGTGACGTGCCCCACCAGCAGAACGGACACACGTTATAGTTTTGTCCACCGCGGCATGCGCGCAGAGTCGTTCCGCCAGCACCGATACTGGAGTACACGTGAGATCACCGTCACCGGACCGGGCCGCCACCCGCGGCCTGTCCCCTCTCGCCGGGGCGCTCGCGCTCGGACTGGTCGTGGCCTTGGCTCCGGCTCTCGCGACCGGCGCGGCCCCGGAGGCCGCCGCGCAGGGTTCGTCCGACCACGGTTCGTCCAACGCCCCGGACCGGACGGCGTTCTACACCCCACCGGCGCAGCTGCCCGCGATTCCCGGCACGGTGATCCGCAGCGAGCCCATGGGCCTCACGCCGAGCGTCCCGGACCTCGTCGCGGGCGGTGCCCTGTCCGCCGACGCCCAGCGGATCATGTACCGCTCGACCGGCGCGGCGGGCGGGCCCGTCGCCGTCACCGGCACCTACCTCCAACCCAAGGCCCCGTGGACCGGTCCCGGCCCGCGACCGCTCGCCGTGGTCACGCCCGGCACGCAGGGTCAGGGCGACCAGTGCGCGCCCTCGAAGTCCATGGAGGTCGGGCTCAGCGCCCGGACGGCCCCGCTCTCGATGGCGGCCGGGTACTCGCTGATCGACGCGTACTCGATGCTCGCCGAAGGCTTCGCCGTCGTCGTCACCGACTACGAGGGTCTGGGCACGCCCGGCCACCACCCCTACGTCAACCGCGACTCCCAGGGCCGCTCGGCCCTGGATGCCGCCCGGGCCGCGGTGCGGTTGTCCGGGACCGACCTCGCCCCCGACTCCCCCACGGTCGTGAGCGGGTACTCCCAGGGCGGAGGCGCGGCCGCGGCCGCCGCCGAGATGCAGCCCCAGTACGCACCGGACCTCAACCTGGTGGGGATCGCCGCGGGCGCCCCGCCGTCGGACATGCTCGGCACCCTCGACCGCGTCGACGGTGGCGTCCTCACCGGGGCCGTCGGGTACGCCATCAACGGGATCCTGCAGGTGCACCCCGAGCTGCGTCCGGCGTTCGACCGGCAGCTCAACGACGAGGGCAGGCGCATGCTCGAGGTGACCTCGACGCAGTGCGTCGCCGAGACCGCGTTCGCCTACGGTCTGCGCCGGACCACCGAGTTCACCACGCACGGCAACTCGCTGGCCGACGCCGCCCGGTCCGAGCCCGAGATCCTGCGGGTCCTCGAGGGCTACAACCTCGGCCGCGTTGCCCCCACGGTCCCCGCGATGGTCTTGATCGGGCGCAACGACGACGTGGTCCCCCACGACACCGCGGTCGACCTGGTCCGGGACTGGTGTGCCCGGGGCGCCACGGTGGAGCTGCGTACCGCGGAGCTACCGGCTCTGGCGCCGGGGCTGGTGATCGACCACGCCCTGCCGATGCTGGCCGAACGCGCCACCAACGCGCGCTACCTCATGGACCGGGTGCACGGCCTGCCGGCCCCGGACTCCTGCGGCACCGTCTGACGCCGGACCACGGAGGGGACCGCCGGGTGGCGGGCCCCTCCGTCGTCCGTCAGGGCAGGTTGTGGTGGAAGGCCTGCTCCTGCGCGAGGCTGTCGATCCGCCAGCCCTCTGCGGTCCGGACGAACCCGAGCACGTACCAGAGCCCGTAGAAGAACACCTGCTGGTCCTTCTCCTCCACCGACCGCAGGGCCATCGGGTTGAAGCACATGCAGCGTCCGGTCGCGGTGTCGCCGTCCAGGGTCACCGCGAGATTGCCCATGAGGTGCTGGGTGGAGGCGAAGATCGGCAGCATCTCCGCCAGCCAGGTGCGCACCGCCGGATAGTCGTCCGCGGGGCCACCCGAGGCCTCGTAACTCACCCGGGCGTCCGGGGTGAACACCCTGTCCAGTCCGTCGAAGTCACGGGCGTCGATACAGGTCGCGTACCTGGTCACCAGGTCCTGGAGGTCCCAGCGATCGGACAGCTCGACCAGTGTTCGACTCATGCCCACTAGGCTAACGTGGCCCGCATGCAGTTCGAGCAGGAATCCCGCGCCCGCCAGGCGATAGAGCAGCTCAAGTACCGGTACTGGCGGGCCTGCGACGCCAAGGATCCGGAGGGGTTCCGGGCGTGCTTCGTCGCCGAGGGCGGACTCCTGGACTTCGGCCCGCTCGGCCGCACCGACCCGGACACGATGGTCGGGATCTTCCGTCAGATCGCCCTGGCCACCGCCTCCGACGGCGGGCCCCGCATCCTCGACATGCACCACGGCCTCATGCCCTCCATCGCTGTCGAGGACCCGGCGGACGGGGGCGCGCCGCGGTGCGCCACCGGCACCTGGACGTTGCAGTTCCGTCAGGTGGACCGGGAGAACGGCACCGAGACCCTCTCCACCGGCGAGTACTCCGATGTCTACGTGGTGGAGAGCGGCCGCTGGGTGATGGCCGAGTGCCTGTTCTCCCCGGGGTGGTCGATCACGCGCTCCCTCGACAGCGCGACCGTGACCTTTCCCGAGGTCCACACCGTCCGCGGAGACGAGACGGCAGCCGCGACCGCCGGGGTCGACTCGTGACCGCGCGCGTCGCCCTGGTCACCGGCGCCAGCCGCGGCGTCGGCAGGGGGGTGGCCACCGCGCTCGCCGACGCCGGCTGGACCGTGTACGTCACCGGACGCTCGGCTGAGCGACTGCAGGCCACGGTCGACGCCGCGGCCGGCGCCTCCGGCCGGGTGCTCCCCCTCGAGTGCGACCACGGCCGGGACGACGAGATCGTCGCCGTCGTCGCCCGCATCGTCGCCGACACCGGACGCCTGGACCTGCTGGTCAACAACGTGTGGACCAACCCCAAGGGCTTCATGGGCTTCAACGGCAAGTTCTGGGAGCGGCCCGCCGGGGACTGGGACGCGCTCATGGGGATCGGGCTGCGCGCGCACTACGTCGCCAGCTGCGAGGCCGCCAAGGTGATGGTCCCGCAGGGGTCGGGCCTGATGGTCAACATCTCGTCCTTCGGGTCGCGCTCGCCGTTCCACACCGTGCTCTACGGGATGAGCAAGACCGCCCTGGACAAGATGGCCTCGGACATGGCTCACGAGCTCGCCGGGACCGGCGTGTCCACCCTGTCGCTGTGGCTCGGCCTCATCCGCACCGAGCTCATCCTGTCGTTGGGGATGGACGACTTCAACGGCTTCCCCCTGGACCGGGCCGAGGACCCGACCTTCGTCGGCCGCGTGATCGCGGCACTGGCCGACGATCCGTCGCTGCCGGCGGTGAGCGGGTCCACGGTGATCACGGCCGAATACGGTCGCGAGCACGGGGTGACGAACGACGACGGCGAGGTGCCGCTGTCGCACCGGGGCGCCTTCGGCGGTGGTCCGCTCTTCCCGCCGGTGACGGACGAGCAGCTGGGGATCACGACGGTCGACGAGGTAGCCGAGGCCGGCGGGCACAACGGATTCGTGGGGAGGTGACGGTGTCTCCCCGAGGGATCGGCGAGTTCGACGACCCGCTGGAGCGCCTCGAACGCAACGAACGCCAGGCCAGCCAGGCCATCCGCTACGTCCTGCTGTCCGCCTCGGCCGTCGTCATCTTCGCGGTCGCGCTCGTCGCGGTGGGCGGCGGCATCGGCGAGGAGTGCACGGAACCCGGCGGCACGTGCCTGACCTCGGACCGGGTCGAGGTGGTGCTGCTGCCGCTACTGCTGTCGGTGATCCTGTCCGTGACCGCGGGCGTCAAGACCTACCGGCGGTGGAAGCAGCACATCAGGTGGCGGCCGTGGCTGTTCGCCAGCTACGCCATGTGGATGATCACCACCACCTACCTGATCGGCTCGTCCTCGGCGGTGTTCGTGCAGGTGGGCTGACCCCTCCCCCCGACCGGGACCTCACACCTCCCGACCCTCTCACGGCCCGGCCCTCACACCGCCCGGCCCTCTCACGGCACGATGTTGACCATCTTCCCCGGCACCACGATGACCTTCTTCGGGGTCGCCCCGGCGAGGTTGGCCTGCACCTTCTCGTCGGCCAGGGCCGCGGCCTCGACCTCGGCCGGTGAGGCGTCCGCCGCGACGGTGATGCGCGAGCGCACCTTGCCCTTGATCTGCACCGGGTACTCCACCGAGTCCTCGACCAGGTACGACTCGTCGTGCTCGGGGAACGGTCCGTGGGCCAGCGAGCCGGCGTGCCCGAGCCGCGACCACAGCTCCTCGGCCAGGTGCGGGGCGACGGGGGCCACCATGAGCACCAGTGGTTCGACGACCGACCGCGGCGCTCCCGGCCCCTCGGTCGGGTAGGCCTTGGTCAGGTGGTTGACGTACTCGATGAGCTTGGCGATCGCGGTGTTGTCGCGCAGCCCCGCGTAGTCGTCGCGGACCCCGGCGATGGCCTTGTGCAGCGCCTTGAGCACGTCCTGCGGCGGCTCCTCCTCAGTCACCCGGGCCTGTCCGGTCGACTCCTCGATCACCACGCGCCACAGCCGCTGCAGGAATCGGTGCGCCCCCACGACGTCCTTGGTGGCCCAGGGCCGTGAGGTGTCGAGCGGGCCCATGGACATCTCGTACACGCGCAGCGTGTCGGCGCCGTACTCGTCGCAGATCTCGTCGGGGGAGACGGAGTTCTTGAGCGACTTGCCCATCTTCCCGTACTCCTGGAACACCTCGGGAGCGTCGGGGGAGCCGTCCAGGTAGAACTTCCCGTCCCGCTCCTCTACATCTGCAGCGGGCACATAGACCCCGCGGGCATCGGTGTACGCGAACGCCTGGATATACCCCTGGTTGAACAGCCTGCGGTAGGGCTCCTCGCTGGTCACGTGGCCGAGGTCGAACAGGACCTTGTGCCAGAACCGCGAGTAGAGCAGGTGCAGCACGGCGTGCTCGACTCCACCGACGTAGAGATCCACTCCCCCGGGGTCACCCTCGCCGTGGATCTCGGGCCGCGGCCCGGTCCAGTAGCGCTCGTTCTCCATCGCGCACAGCTCGTCCGGGTTCGTGGGGTCGATGTAGCGCAGCTGGTACCAGCTGGAGCCGGCCCAGTTGGGCATCACGTTGGCGTCGCGGGTGTAGGTCTGCACCCCGTCGCCGAGATCCAGCTCGACGGTCATCCACTCGGTGGCCTTGGCCAGCGGCGGGGAGGGCATCGAGTCGGCGTCGTCGGGGTCGAAGGACACGGGCTTGTAGTCCTCGACCTCGGGCAGTTCGACGGGCAGCATCTCGTCGGGCAGCGCGTGCGGGACGCCGTCGGAGTCGTAGACCACGGGGAACGGCTCGCCCCAGTAGCGCTGGCGGGCGAAGAGCCAGTCCCGCAGCTTGTACTGGACGGTCCCCTCACCCGTGCCCTCGCCCTCCAGCCAGGCGATGGTCGCGGCCTTGGCCTCGTCCACGCCCAGACCGTCGAGCGACAGCCCGCGCTCGTTGGTCGAGTTCACCGCCACGCCGTCGCCCGCGTACGCCTCGGCCCGCACGTCCAGCTCGCGCCCGTCGGCCGGGGCCACCACCTGCACGATCGGCAGACCGAAGGCCGTGGCGAACTCGTGGTCCCGGGAGTCGTGGGCGGGCACGGCCATGATCGCCCCGGTGCCGTAACCCATCAGCACGTAGTCGGCCACGAACACCGGGACCTGCTCGCCGTTGACCGGGTTGACGGCGTAGGCACCGGTGAAGACGCCGGTCTTGTCCTTGTTCTCCTGGCGCTCCAGATCGGACTTGGTGGCGGCCCGGCGGCGGTACTCCCGCACGGCCTCGGCCGGCGAGGAGTGCCCGCCGGTCCAGCGCTCGTCCAACCCGCCGGCGGAGCCGCCCGCACCGTCCACCCCGCCGGGAGCGTCGCCCGCCTCAGGCCAGAACGGCCCGGCCAGCTCGTCGACCAGCGGATGCTCGGGCGAGAGCACCATGTAGGTGGCGCCGAACAGCGTGTCGGGGCGGGTGGTGAACACCTCGATGGACTTCTCCGCCACGGCGAAGCGGACGCGTGCGCCCTGCGAGCGGCCGATCCAGTTGCGCTGCATGGACTTGACCTTGTCGGTCCAGTCCAGACGGTCCAGGTCGTCGACCAGCCGATCGGCGTAGGCGGTGATCCGCATCATCCACTGGGAGAGGTTCTTGCGGAACACGGGGAAGTTGCCGCGCTCGGAGCGCCCCTCGGCGGTGACCTCCTCGTTGGCCAGCACCGTGCCCAGCCCGGGGCACCAGTTGACCTGGGAGTCGGACAGATACACCAGCCGGTGCGAGTCGAGGACCTTCTCCTGCTCGGCCGCGGTCAGATCGGACCACTCCCGTCCGGCGAACCCGGCCGGCAGCGGGCGGGCACCGGAGACGAACTGCTCGCGCAGCTCGGCGATGGGCCGGGCGCGGCCGGTGCGGGTGGGGTGCTCGCCGCCGTCGGTGGTGCGGGCGGGCGCGTCCGGGTCGTACCAGGCGCCGTGGATCTGCAGGAAGATCCACTGCGTCCAGCGGTAGAACTCGGTGTCGGTGGTGGCCACCACGCGCCTGCGATCGTGGCCGAGCCCCAGGCGCCCGAGCTGGCGCTCCATGTTGACGATGTTGGCCTCGGTGGTGACCCGCGGGTGCTGGCCGGTCTGGACGGCGTACTGCTCGGCGGGCAGGCCGAACGCGTCATAACCCAGGGTGTGCAGGACGTTGGTCCCGAGCATGCGGTGGTATCGGGCGAAGACGTCGGTGGCGATGTACCCCAGCGGGTGACCCACGTGCAGGCCGGCGCCTGAGGGATACGGGAACATGTCCTGCACGAAGAGCTTGTCCTCGGGCGGTGACGACCCGTCGGCGGCCGCGAGGGGGCCGACGGGGTTGGGGGCCTCGAACGTCCCGTGCTCGGACCACTCGCGCTGCCAGCGGGACTCGATCCGGCCGGCGAGGTCGGCGCCGTAGCGGTGGGCGGGCCCGGCCTGGTCGGTCTGCCCGGACTGGTCCGTCTGCGCGCCGGTGACGGACTGATCTGCGGTGACGGTCTCGTCGCTGCTGCTCACGGTTGTCTGCTCTCCCTGGATCCTCGCCGGTGCCCACACGCAGGCTTCGGTCAAGCCTAAACCCTGGACCGGGTCGGGCCTCGCCAGCGTGTGAGCACCGCCCCTCGGGCGCGGGCCGCCCGTCGCCGAGGACCGGTGCTCCCACCCGTCGGGCACCGGGAGTCCCACCCGTCCGGAAGAGCGTTCCGAACGCGTTTCGCGAGTGCGGAGTGTGCGGAACGCTCTTCTCGATGTGCTCTTATCGAGTCGGCCTTGTCGATGTGCTCTCGCCGGCCCGCTTCGGGTCAGGCCGTCGTCCTCCGGGCCCCGGCGGCGCGACGGCCCGCGATCAGCGCGTCGAGGCTGTAGCGACCGGTGCCGACCAGGCCGAAGACGGCGACGGCCAGCCCGATCACGGCGACGAGCTCCCAGCCACCGTTGGTGGCGTAGATCCCCGCGCCCTGGTGGACGAACAGGTAGGCGCCGAACATCACGACGACGACGAGGACCGCGACGACCTGGGTGAGCAGCCCCAGCACCAGCAGGATCCCTCCGGCCAGCTCCACGACGCCCGCGAACACCGCGGCGGCCTGGGCGGCGGGGATCCCGACGGAGTCGAAGAACTGGCCGGTCGCCCCTGCGCCGTTGGTGACGAGCTTCTCCCAGCCGTGCGCGATCAGGACCACACCGAGCAGGACCCGGGCGAGCAGCAGGCCGATATCGCGGACGATCCCGGGCACGGGGAACAGGCGGGTCTCCGCCGCGGCGGTACGGGAGGAGGGGACGGTCGTCGTGGTGCTCATGTCTGTGGTCCTTTCGGGTCACACATCCGGATGATGCGTCACACACTTCTATCCCCGCACTAGGTGTCGTGTCAACTATGAGGGTAGAGTGGAGTCATGACCGAACCGCTGCCGAGCGACCACGTGAGATGGCTGACCGACGAGGAGAAGGCGCTCTGGCGCGACTACCTCGCGATCCAGGGGCGCCTTCACCTGGCGATCCAGCGCGACCTCAAGGCCACCTCGAGCCTGACGGAGCCGGAGTTCGAGGTGCTCGTGTACCTCAGCGAGGCCGACGGCCCGCTACGGATGACCGCGCTGTCCGACGTCCTGCAGTGGGAACGCAGCCGGCTCTCCCATCAGGTGACCCGCATGGTCCGGCGTGGACTCGTCCAGCGGACGAGCTGCCCCACCGACGGCCGGGGCGCGTTCGTCTCCGCGACCGAGGAGGGCATGCGGGAGATCGCGGAGGCCGCACCCGATCACGTCGCCACCGTGCGCCGGGAGTTCCTGGACCGGCTCAGTGAGCAGGACAAGCGCGAGCTCGCGCGACTCCTCGCGCTGGTCGAGGGATCCACCGGGGAGGGTCCGACGGGGGATGAGGCGAATCGGAAATCCCCCGTCGCGGGCGTACCCTCGGGGGCGTGAACGCAGTGCTCGTGGTGGTCGTGGTGCTCCTGGCGTGTCTCGCCCTCGTGGTCGGGGTCACCGGCCTGTTGGGACTGCTCGGTCGACTGCCGGGCAACGGCGTCCTGGGCGTCCGCACCCCGGAGACCCGCCGCTCCCCCGAGGCCTGGACGCTCGCCAACCGCGCGGCCGGGCCCGCCCTGCTCGGCTCCGGCCTGATGCTCCTGCTCGGTGCGCTGGGCGTGGGTCTGATCGGGGGCTGGGTGGGTGGACTCGTCGTCGTCGTCGCCCTTCTGGGTGCGCTCGTCCTGCTCAGCGTCGCCGGCCTCGCCGGCTCCCGCGCCGCGGCGCTCTG